>VGDA01000712.1 GCA_016869915.1 Alphaproteobacteria bacterium | reverse complement strand
CTGGTGCAGGGCGACGACGAGGCGATAGCGCTGCGCGACGACGGCGCGCTCGCCTGGGAGGGTGCGGAGATCGCGCGCCTGGCCCCTGGGCCGGAATGGCTCGAGCCGCGCGTCGAGGTTCTCGCGAGCGACCTGCTCGAGGCACCGCATCGCGAGGCGATCCGCCGCCGGCTCGCGGCCTGGACGGACGCGCATCTCGCCCAGCGCCTCGGCCCGCTCTTCGCGCTGCGCGCGGCCGCACTGCCCGGCCCCGCGCGCGGCCTCGCCTACGAGCTCGTTGGCGCCATGGGCTGCCGCCCTCGGCCCGGCGGAGCGCGGCGCGCTCGCCGCGCTGGGCGTGACGCTGGGCGACCACGCGGTCTTCCTGCCGGCGATGCGCAACGACCGGACCATGCGGCTGCGCGCCACGCTGCGCCATGTATTCGCCGGCGGCGACGCGCCGGCACGTGCGCTGCCGCGTCCCGCGCTTTCGCATCCGCGCGAGTGCGGGCCGGACGCGGCGACGATGGCGGCGCTGTTCTGCCTTCCGGCAGGCCCGCGCTTCGTGCGCGCCGACCGGCTGGAGCGGCTCGGCCGAGAGGCCTTCCGCCGCGGCCGCGGCGGACCCTTCGCGATCGACCCGTCCTGGGCGGCGCTGGTCGGCACGCCGCTGGCCGACATGGAGGGCGTCCTGCGCGCGCTCGGCCTGCGGCTGCGCGTCGAGGGCGAGCTGCGCCTGCTCGGCCTGCCGCCGCGCGAGCGACGTCGCGCGCGCGCCGAGGCCCTGCGCGAGGCCGCCATCGACGAGGCCTCGCCCTTCGCCGGCCTCGCTCGGCTGGTGCGTGGGTGAGCCTGGCGCCGGCGCCAGGCGACGCCGCGCCGCGCATGCGGCTCGACAAGTGGCTGTGGTGCGCGCGCTTCTTCCGCTCGCGGGGGGTCGCCACCCGCTTCTGCGAGGAGGGCAGCGTGCGCGTCAACGGCGGCAGGACGACCAAGGCGCACCATGCCGTCCGGCCCGGCGACGTGTTGACCTTCCCGCTCGGCTCCAATATCCGGGTGGCGCGCATACGTGCGCTCGCGGATCGGCGGGGGCCGTCCAGCGAGGCGCGCGCGCTCTACGACGACCTGTCGGCCCCGGGGGCGGGCTGAGGCAAGGGGACACCACGGCGGATGGACGCGCAATTCTGGGCCGCGCTCTTCGAGATCATCGCGGTCAACATCGTCCTGTCGGGCGACAACGCCATCGTCATCGCGCTCGCCTGCCGCTCCCTGCCGCCGCGCCAGCAGCGCATGGGCGTGATGCTGGGCGCGGGCGCCGCCATCGCCATGCGGGTCGCCTTCACGGCGGTCGCCGTGACCCTGATGAGCCTGCCGACCGTCGGCGTGTTCGGCGGCGGCCTACTGCTGTGGATCGGCTGGAAGCTCCTGGCCGAGGACAACGAGGGCGAGGGCGACGTCACGGCCTCGGACCATCTCTGGGGCGCCGTGCGCACGGTCCTGGTCGCCGACGCGGTGATGAGCCTCGA
>VGDA01000711.1 GCA_016869915.1 Alphaproteobacteria bacterium | reverse complement strand
GCGCGCGTTCAGCGCCTCGACCACCTCCGGCCGCACGCGGCCTTCGACCTGCACGCGCCTGCCGTCCCAGAGGCGCGCGCGCGGCGCCTCGATCGCATCCTGGATCTGCAGCCCGTAGTCGACGAGCTGCACCATGGTCTGCGCCTGGGTCTGGCAGATGCCGTAGCTGCCGGGCGTGCCGAGCGCGAGGACCGGGCGGCCCTTGCGTGTCGCGATGGTCGGCGCGGTGGGCAGCGCCAGCGGGCCGCCGGGGCGCATGTAGTTCGTGCCCTTCGGGTTAACCTCGCCCCAGTATAGGAAGTTGTTGAGGCACACGCCCGTGCCCGGCACGACGACGCCGCAGCCGAAGGTGGCGCCGAGGCTCTGGGTGATGCAGATCACGTTGCCCTCGCGGTCGGCGGCGGAGAAGGAGGTCGTGTGTTCCTTGCGCTCGTCGATCGGGCGCGCCTCGATCCACTGCTCCGTCGGACCGTCGATCGGCCTGCCGTCGGCGACGCGCTTCCTGAGCTTCGTCACGAAGCGCTCCGAGAGCAGCTCCTTCAGCTTGCGCCTGTCGGGGTTGTTGTGCGCGATGCGCGCGCCCGCGGCGACGCGGATCGCGCGCCAGACGAGGTCGAGGTGGTCGACGCCGTTGCGCTCCAGCCGCGCGACGTCGAAGCCGTCGAGGATTCGCAGCGTCAGAAGGCACTGGAACCCCTCGCAGGGCGGCGGCAGCGTGTGGATCGCCATGCCGCGATACTCGGCGACGACCGGGTCGAGCCATTGCGGGCGGACCGCCTCGAGGTCGCGATGCGTGAGGCAGCCGCCGAGCTTGCGCACGTGGCGGATCAACGCCTTGCCCAGCTCGCCGCGATGGAGATGGTCCGGGCCCTCGGCGGCAATCGCCTCGTAGGTGCGCGCGAGCTCGGGCTGCCTGAGCACGTCGCCGGCCTTCACGGCGCCCTTGCCGAAGGCGTAGGTGCGGTTCCAGTCCCCGTAGAACGCCTTGTACTTCGGCAGGTCGGCGGCGGCCTCCATGAACTTGTATTCGCCGAACTCGGTGAGGACCATGCCGTCGCGCGCGATGGCGATCGCCGGGGCGAACACGTCCTTGAGCTGCTTGCGGCCATGGGCGCGCACGAGCTCGCACCAGCCCGCGAGGTTGCCCGGCGTGCCGCAGGCGAGCGGCCCGCGCGCGAGGTCCTCGCGCCGCGCGAAGCGCTCGATGGGCAGCTCGAAGGGCACGCGCGTCACGAAGTCGAGCGTGCGCACGCGCTTCTCCTTCGCGACATAGGCCGTCGCCTGGCCCATGCCCGCGAGGCCAGACATGAACGGTTCGGCGACGTTGAGCGCGGCCGCGGTCGCCGCGATCGCGTCGAAGGCGTTGCCGCCCTCGCGCAGGACCTGCGCCCCGGCCTGCGCCGCCAGCGGATGGGCCGCGGCGACGACGCCGTGGACAGATGCGATGCGCGGGCGCTTGCCGTTCATGGTGCCCCCCCGGAATGGCCTTGCAGTGGTGGATCTGAATA
>VGDA01000710.1 GCA_016869915.1 Alphaproteobacteria bacterium | reverse complement strand
AGCTGGTCGCCGCGCTGCGCGTCGCGCGTCCCGCGCGCCCCGCCAGGGGCGCCTTCGCGAAGCTCGGCGCGCGCCGCTACCTCGTGATCTCCATCGCGATGGCCGGCGCGGTGCTGGAGGTCGAGGGCGGGCGCGTCGCCGCCGCGCGCGTGGCGGTCGGCGCCTGCGCGCCGGTCGCGCGCCGGCTGCCCGCGCTGGAGGCGCGCCTCGCCGGCCTGCGGCCCGGCGACGCGCTGCCCGAGATCGGCGACGCCGACCTCGCGCCGCTGTCGCCGATCGACGACGTGCGCGGCACCGCCGCCTATCGGCGCGACGCGGTCGCGACGCTGCTGCGCCGGATGATAGAGGGAGCCCTGACGTGAGCGACGCCTGCAGCCCGGTCCGCTTCACCGTCAACGGGCGCGCGGTCGAGGTCGCGCTGCCGCCCGCGACGCGCCTCGCCGACGCGCTGCGCGAGGAGCTTGGCCTGACCGGCACGAAGATCGGCTGCAACGCCGGCGATTGCGGCGCCTGCACCGTGCGCCTCGACGGCGCGCAGGTCTGCGCCTGCCTCGTGCCGCTCGCGCAGGTCGAGGGGCGCGGCGTCGCCACCGTCGAGGGGCTCGCGCGCGAGGGAAGGCTGTCGCGGCTGCAGGAGGCCTTCCACGCGCATGGCGCCGCGCAATGCGGCATCTGCACGCCCGGCATGCTGATGGCCGCCGACGACCTGCTGGCACGCGACCCGCGCCCCGGCGAGCAGGCCGTGCTCGAAGCGCTCGGCGGCGTGCTCTGCCGCTGCACGGGCTATCGCAAGATCGTCGAGGCTGTGCTCGACGTCGCCGGCACCGGGCCCGCCGCGCAGCGGGACGCCGATGGCGGCGTCGGCGCGCGCATCGCCAAGGTCGATGGCATCGCCAAGCTCGTCGGCGCCGAGGACTACGGCGCCGACGACTGGCCGGACGACGCGCTGGTGCTGCGCGCGCTGCGCTCGCCGCACGCCGCCGCGCGCTTCGAGGTGGGCGACCTCGCGCCGCTGCATGCGCGCTTCCCCGGCCTGGTGCGGGTCCTGTCGGCGAAGGACGTGCCCGGCCCAAACGCCTTCGGCATCTATCCCGTCGGCAAGGACCAGCCGGTGCTCGCCGAGGGCGAGGTGCGCTATCGCGGCGAGGCCGTGCTGGCTCTCGTTGGCGACGCCGCCACGATCGCTGCGATCCGCGACGAGGACGTGCCCGTCGCGTGGACGCCGCTGCCGGCGATCGCGGGCGTCGCGGCGGGGCTGGCGCCGGGCGCGCGCCGCCTGCACGCGCATCTCGCCGACAACGTCCTGGTGCGTGGCCGCGTCCGGCGCGGCGACCCGGAGGCGGCGCTCGCCGGCGCCGCGGCCGTCGCCTCGGGCCGCTTCTCCACCAGCTTCGTCGAGCATGCCTATATCGAGCCGGAGGCTGGCTGGGCGCGGCGCGTGGGCGACCGCATCGAGGTCCATGTCACGACGCAGACGCCCTACATGGACCGCGACGAGATCGCCAATGTCATGGGGCTGAA
>VGDA01000709.1 GCA_016869915.1 Alphaproteobacteria bacterium | reverse complement strand
CAGGACGAGTACAGCCTGCTCGCGCGCGGCATCGAGGCGGAGCTGCTGCCGGCGCTCGGCCGCTCGGGCATGGGACTGCTGCCCTATTTCCCGCTCGCCTGCGGGATGCTGACGGGCAAGTACCGGCGCAACGCCGCGATGCCGGAGGGCGCGCGCCTCACCAACACGCAGCGCCTCGCCGACATCTACGTGACCGAGGCGAACTGGACGATCGTCGAGCGGCTCGAGGCGTTCTGCGCCGCGCGCGGCCGCTCGATGCTGGAGCTCGCCTTCTCCTGGCTGCTGGCGAACCCGCTCGTGTCGAGCGTGATCGCCGGCGCGACGCGGCCCGAGCAGCTGGAGCAGAACGTCGCCGCGGCGGGCTGGGCGATCGGCGCGGAGGACCTCGCGGAGATCGACCGCCTGGCGCGCAAGGGCTGAGCGCGATGGCCGCCGCGCCGCGCAATGCGCTGAAGGAGCGGCTCGCGCGCGGCGAGGTCGCCGCGTCGATGACCGTGCGCCTCGTCGCCGACCCGGCGGTCGCGCTGCTGGCGCGCAGCGCGGGCTTCGACACGATCTATGTCGACCTCGAGCACGGGCCGTTCTCGATCGAGACCGCCGCGCGCATCTGCGTCGCCGCGCAGGAGGCGGGCCTCGCGCCGCTCGTGCGCGTGCCGGCGCGCGGGCCGGAATGGATCTCGCGCGTGCTCGATGGCGGCGCGATGGGCGTGATCGTCCCGCATGTCGACAGCGCCGCTGAAGGCGGTGGCCGCGGCGATGTACCCGCCGCTCGGCCGTCGCTCGGCCGCGGGCGCGCTGCCGCAATTCGGCTTCGCGGGGCCGCCGGCCGCGGAGGCGATGCGCGCGGCCAACGCGGTGACGATGGTCGTCGTGCAGCTGGAGACCGCGGCGGCGATCGCGGCGGCCGACGAGATCCTCGCCGTCGAGGGCGTCGACATGGCGCTGCTCGGCGCCAACGACCTGCTCGCCGACATCGGCGCGCCGGGGGATTTCGACGACCCGCGGCTGATGCAGGCCTATGCGCGCGTCATCGACGCCTGCCGTCGGCTCGGGCGCCATGCCGGCGTGGGGGGCCTCGCCGGCCGCCCCGACCTCGCGGCGCGCTGCGTCGCGATGGGCGCGCGCTACGTGTCGACCGGCACCGATCTCGGCTTCCTGCTCGCCGCCGCCACGAAGCGCGCCGCCGCCGCCCACGCGCTGCCGTGCTGACGCGCGGCAAGGAAGCTGGTTCGACGGGGCAGGAGTGAACCTGGCTCCTCCCCCGGCCGCGCGGTAGCGCGGGTGGGGGAGGTGGCGCGCGCCGTCAGGCGCGCGACGGAGGGGGCGAGTGCCGCCTGCTCGCGCGGCGGGCGGATGGCGTGCGCTGCGATCGGCGTTTCACCGCCAGAGCCGTTGCCCCCTCCCGGCCTCCGGCATCATTGCCGCCCCGTCGCCGCGCTGCCGCGCGGCGCCACCCCTCCCATCCGCGCGAAGCGCGGACGGGAGGGGAGCCGGGGTCGTCCATCCGCGCCGTGGCGCGGATGG
>VGDA01000708.1 GCA_016869915.1 Alphaproteobacteria bacterium | reverse complement strand
CGTGCCCGGCGCCGGGTCGAGCTGGTGCAGGTAGTAGGGCTTGATGCGCGCGGCGAGGAAGGCGCGCATCAGCGCCTCGAGCGTCGCCGCGTCGTCGTTGACGCCGCGCAGCAGAACCGACTGGCTGAGCATCGGGATGCCCGCGCGGACGAGCCGCGCGCAGGCCGCGCGCCCGGCTTGCGTGAACTCGTGCGGGTGGTTCGCGTGGAGGACGACGAAGAGCGCCTTGCGCGTCGACAGCGCCTCGACGAGCGCGGGCGTCACGCGCGCGGGATCGACGAGCGGCACGCGGCTGTGGATGCGCAGCACCTGCAGGTGCTCGATCGCGTCGAGCGCGCCGAGGATGCCGGCGAGGCGGCGCGGGCTCAGGACGAGCGGGTCGCCGCCGGAGAGGATCGCCTCGCGGATCTCCGGGCGTTCCCGGACATAGGCGATCGCCGCCTCGAACTCGCCGCCGTCCAGCGCCTCGCCGCCCGGGCCGACCATCTCGCGGCGGAAGCAGAAGCGGCAATAGACCGGGCAGGCATGGGTCGGCTTGAGGAGCACGCGGTCGGGGTAGCGATGGACGAGGCCCTTCACCGGGCTGTGCGCGGCATCGCCGATCGGATCGTCGAGTTCGCCGGGCGCGGGCACGAGTTCCCGGGCGTCGGGGACGAACTGGCGGAAGACCGGCCCGTCCGGCCCCTCCGCCGCGGCGAGCGCGGCCATCTCCGGCGTGAGCGCGACGGCGTAGCGCCGCGCGACGGCATCCAGGCCGTCGCGGTCGGCCTCGGTCGCGAGCCCCGCGGCGACCAGGTCGCCGGCGCCGCGCAGCGTGGCGAGGGGTGGCGCGCTCATGGCTCCGCGACCGGCAGCCAGAGGACGTCCTCGATGCGCGCGGCGCCGCAGGCGAGCATCGCGAGGCGATCGAAGCCGAGCGCCATGCCCGCGCAGTCCGGCATGCCGTGGGCGAGCGCGGCCAGGAAGTCCTCGTCGATCGGGTAGCGCTCCCCGTGGATGCGCTGCTTGAGGTCCATGTCCGCCTCGAAGCGGCGGCGCTGCTCCGCGGCGTCGACGAGCTCGGAGAAGCCGTTGGCGAGCTCGAGCCCGCAGGCATAGAGCTCGACGCGCTCGGCGACGCGCGGGTCGGCGACGCTGGCGCGCGACAGCGAGGCCATCGAGACGGGGTAGTCGTGCAGCAGCGTCGCGCGACCGGCGCCGAGCCTTGGCTCGATGCGCTCCATGAAGACGCGGAAGAAGACGTCGTCCCAGCGGTCGTCGGGCGCGCAGCGCACGCCGATGCGCGCGGCCTCCGCGGCGAGCGCCGCGGCATCGGGAGCGCGCGGGTCGGGGGCCGTCGCGAGGAGGTCGATGCCGGCATGGCGCAGGAAGGCGTCGTTCACGGACAGGCGCTCCGGCGCCGCGCGCGGGTCGCAGGAAGATCCCGGCCAGGAGAACCTGTCGCAGCCCGCCGCGTCCGCGGCCAGCGCGAGGATCGTCGCGCAATCGTCCATCAGCGCGCGATAGTCGGCGCCGCCGCGATACCACT
>VGDA01000707.1 GCA_016869915.1 Alphaproteobacteria bacterium | reverse complement strand
CGTCCCGACAGCTTCTACGGGGTCGCCAAGGTCTTCGGCGAGAACATGCTGCGCTACTACTTCGACAAGCATGGCATCGAGTCCGTGAGCCTGCGCATCGGCAGCTTCGAGGAGCGCCCGTCGCAGCAGCGCCATCTCTCGACCTGGCTGAGCCCGCGCGACGCGGTCGGGCTCTTCGACCGCGCGCTGCGCCAGCCTGGCGTCGGCGCGGCGATCGTCTTCGGCATGTCGGGCAACACGCGCATCCGCATCCGCCACCCGAACTGGGAGGCGATCGGCTTCAGGCCCGTCGACGACGCGGAGGCCTGGCGCGACCGCCTCGCCGCGGAGGGCATCGACGTCGACGGCAAGCCGCAATGGCCGCTGCATGGCGGCGCCTACGAGGCCAGGGACCACTGAGGAGCGCGCCATGGACCTCTCGGACCTCGCGGGCAAGGCCGTCCTTGTCACCGGCGGCAGCCGCGGCATCGGCGCGGCGGTCGCGCGCGGCTTCGCCCACCACGGCGCGCATGTCGCGATCCACTGGCACACCGCGCGCGACGCCGCCGAGGCCGTCGCCGCGGATGCCCGCGCGAAGGGCGTGCGCGCCGAGACCCTGCAGGCCGACCTGTCCGACGCCGCCGCGCCCGCGCGGCTGGTCGAGGAGGCGATCGCGCGCCTCGGCCGGCTCGACGTGCTCGTGAACAACGCCGGCGACCTCGTCGCGCGCCACGCGATGGCCGACACGCCCGATGACATGATAGACGCGATCTACCGCCTCAACATCCGCAGCGTCGTGTCGGCCTCGAAGGCCGCGGTCGTGGCGATGAAGCGCCAGGGCGGCGGCAACATCATCAACACCTCGTCGCTCGCCGCGCGCAACGGCGGCGGCGGAGGCTCGATGCTCTACGCGGGCTCGAAGGGCTTCGTGAGCACCTTCACCCGCGGCCTCGCCAAGGACGTCGCGCGCGACGGCATCCGCGTGAACGCGGTGGCGCCGGGCATCATCGAGACCGACCTGCAGGACCGGCATACCGTGCGCGAGGTGCTCGACCAGCTCGCGCGCGCGACGCCGCTCGGCCGCAACGCGCCGGCCGAGGACTGCGTCGGCGCCTATCTGTTCCTGGCCTCGGAGCGCATGAGCGGCTTCGTCACCGGCCAGGTGATCGAGGTCAATGGCGGGATATTGATGCCCTGACGGGCCGCGTCGCGCGGCTCAGGAGCCGCGCGGCCGGTCCGCCGGCAGGGTGTCGCGCACGATGCGCAGGCGGGTGCCGCGGATGACGGCCACGCGGTCGCCCTCGCGCAGGCCCTCCTCGTTGGCCTGCACGACGGCGATGATCGCGCCGCTCTCCTCGCGCATCGTGAACTCGGTCGAGGACTGCTCGGTGATCTTGCTCTCGGCCATCGAGCCGCCGACGGCGCCGAGCACGGCGCCGGCCGTGGCGCCGGCGATGTTGGCGCGCGAACCCTTGCCCAGCATCGAGCCGGCGACGCCGCCGAGGATGCCGCCGCCGATCACGCCGGCGCCGCTGTGTGTCCCCTCGACCT
>VGDA01000706.1 GCA_016869915.1 Alphaproteobacteria bacterium | reverse complement strand
GCTCGCGCCCTACGTGCTGCAGGCCGCGCTCAAGCGCATCTCCGCCAACCTCTCGATCCTGCGCGGCAAGCCGCTCGGCGAGCGGCGCTACATGTGGAAGGGCGGCTACTGAGCCCGGCCGGAGCGCGCGCCATGCCCGCCATCCTCGGCCTCGGCGACAACACGATCGACACCTATGTCTCGTCGGGCGAGCAGTTCCCCGGCGGCAATGCCGTGAACGTCGCCGTGCTCGCGCGGCGGCTGGGCGCGCGCGCCTCCTATCTCGGCTGCTGGGGCGACGACGAGGGCGGCGCGATCCTGCGCGCGGCGCTCGCGGCGGAGGGCGTCGACATCTCGCATGTGCGCGAGGTCGCCGGCGGCGAGACGGCCCGCGCGCACATCGCGCACGAGGATGGCGACCGGCGCTTCCTCGGCGCGCGGCCCGGCGTGCGCGGGCGCTACGCGCTGGACGACGCCAGCCTCGCCTTCGCCACCGCGCATGACCTCGTGCACACGAGCTGCAACGCCGACCTCGATGGCGCGATCGCGCGCGTCGCCGGCGCGGCGCGCCTCCTCTCCTACGACTATTCGGAGAAATGGACCGATGCGCGCCTCGCCGCGACGCTCGGGCATGTCGACATCGCCTTCCTCTCCGCGCCTGGCCGCGACGACGCGGATTGCGCGGCGCTGCTCGCGCGCATCGCCGCCGCGCCGCGCGCCGCGGGCAGGCCGGGGCCGCCGCGCATCGCGATCGCCACGCGCGGCGCGGCGGGCGCGATGGCGCGCATGGGCGACGAGATGCGCGCGGTCGCCGCGGCGCCGGCGCGCGTCGTCGACACGCTGGGCGCGGGCGACGGCTTCATCGCCGGCTTCCTGGTCGCGCATCTCGGTGGCGCGGCGCTCGATGCCGCGCTCGCCGCCGGCGCGCAGGCGGCCGCCGAGGTCTGCGGCTGGCGCGGCGCCTTCGGCCACGCGCGCCCCTGGCGCGAGGAGGCCGCGGGCCGGTAGCGGGGAAATTCTCTCCAGGGCAGGAATTCCGATCGGATTTTCTGCCCTGGAGAGAATTTTTCGCCACCTCCCTCGCCAGCGCGGCAGCGCGGCGACGGGGAGGGCAATGGCGCCGGAGGCCGGGTGCCGCGCATCGGCGCTCGCGGCGCGACGCCGATCGCCGCGCATCTGCTAGAAACCCGCCACCATGAAGTCGCATCCGCTCCTCGACCGACCGATCCTGCCCACGCTGCTGCGCCTCGCGCTGCCCAACGCCTTCGGCATGCTGGCGACCGCCCTGGTCGCGGTGGCGGAGACGGCCTATGCCGGGCGGCTCGGCACCGTCGAGCTCGCGGGCATGGCGCTCGTCTTCCCCTTCGTGATGCTGCAGCAGATGATGTCCGCGGGCGCGATGGGCGGCGCCATGTCCTCCGCCGTCGCCCGCGCGCTCGGCGCGCGCGACGAGGCCCGCGCCTCCGCGCTCGCCTTCCATGCGGCGCTGATCGCGATCGGCGCCGGCATCCTCTTCTCCGTCGTCTTCCTGTCGCTTGGCCCGACGCTCTT
>VGDA01000705.1 GCA_016869915.1 Alphaproteobacteria bacterium | reverse complement strand
AGCCGCAGGCCGCGGCGACGGCCGCGCCGCCCGAGCTGCCGCCCGGCGTGCGCCCCGCGTTCCAGGGGTTGCGCGTGATTCCGGTCAGCGGCGAATCGGTCAGGCCCTTCCAGCCGAACTCCGGCGTCGTGGTCAGGCCGATGAACATCGCCCCCGCCTCGCGCAGCGCGACGACGGGCGAGCTCTCCTCGATCGAGGGCACGGGGTCGACGGCGCGCGAGCCGCGCTGGTTCGGCCAGCCGCGCACGGGCGACAGGCCCTTGATCGTCGTCGGCATGCCGTCGATCGGCGAGAGCGGCCGGCCCTCCGCGTGGCGGCGCTCGGACTCGCGCGCCATGGCGAGCGCTCCCTCCTCGTCGACGAGGGCGAAGGCGTTGAGGCGCGCGTCATGGCGCCGGATGCGCGCGATCGCCGCCCGCGCCGCCTCGACCGGCGAAAGCCGCCGGGCCGCGAAGGCCGCGCCGAGCGCCTCCGCCGTCATCTCGCATGGATCGCTCAAGGGCTCCCCCGGGGGCTCGCGGGCAATTGCCTCGCATCCTAGACCGCCGCTCGCGCCGCGCGGAAGGTTCGCGCGGCGCGGGTTGATGTGCCCGCGACGGGCGCCCATATCAGGTTGCAGCCGGGGCGCCCGTCGCGGGCCCCGGCCGACCGCTTGCCTCGCAGAGGGAGCCCGCATGCCGCGCCTGCAGATCTTCAACCATCCGCTCCTCCTCGGCTTCGAGGAGTTCGAGCGCACCCTCGAGCGCATCGCCAAGTCCGGCGACGGCTATCCCCGCTACAACATCGAGCAGCGCGGCGAGAACGGCATCCGCATCACCCTCGCGCTCGCCGGGTTCTCGGCCGCCGACCTCAGCGTGCATGTCGAGGACAACCAGCTCGTCATCCGCGGCCGGCAGGAGGAGCCCGAGGGCCGGGTCTATCTCCATCGCGGCATCGCCGCGCGCCAGTTCCAGCGCAGCTTCGTCCTCGCCGACGGGCTGGAGGTCACCGGCGCCACGCTCGACAATGGCCTGCTCGACATCGACCTCGAGCGCCCGCCCGCCGCGACGCGCGTGCGCCGCATCGAGATCCGCGACATGGATGCCCCGGCGCGCAAGCCGGGCGGCGCGTGACGGAGGGACCGATGCGCATGGACGACGAGCCGGGGCGCGAGTTCATCCGCCTATCGCCCGAGGATTTCGCGGCGCTGGGGATCGACCAGGTCGCTTATGTCCGCGAGCGGCCCGCGGGCGAGGGGCTGCGCTTCGAGATCCACGCCGCCGATGGCGACACCGTCGCCGAGGCCGAGACGCGCGACCTCGCCTATGCGGCCGTGCTGCGCCATGGCCTGGTGCCGGTCAGCCTGCACTGACCGGCTGCGCCGCCCTCAGGCGGCGGAGGCTTGCTGCTCGACGAGGAGGGCGTAGAGCGCCTCGCGGGTCTCCGACCCGCGGAGCTTCTCGCGCATCTGGCGGTCGCGCAGCAGGCGCGAGACTCGGGCCAGCGCCTTGAGGTGGTCGGCCCCGGCCGTGCCCGGCGCCAGCAGCAGGAAGATCAGGTCGACC
>VGDA01000704.1 GCA_016869915.1 Alphaproteobacteria bacterium | reverse complement strand
GCCCGGCTCGGCTGGCGGGCGCGGGCGCACGCCGAAGATCGCGGAGCCGACGCGCACATGCGTCGCGCCCTCGGCGATCGCCTCGGCGTAGTCGCCGCTCATGCCCATGCTCGCGACCGGCAGCGCATGGCGCGCGGCGAGTTCGCGCAGCCTGGCGAAGAAGGGCGCGGGCGGCTGGTCGGCGGGCGGGATGCACATCAGCCCCTCGATGGCGAGCCCAAGCCCGCGGCAGGCCGCGAGCAGAGCGTCGAGCTCGCCCGGCGCGACGCCGGCCTTCTGCGGTTCCTCGCCGATATTGACCTGCACGTAGAGGCGCGGGCGGCGTCCGGCGCGCGCCATCTCCTTCGCGAGTTCGCGCGCGAGCTTCTCGCGGTCGACGGACTCGATCACGTCGAACAGCGCCACGGCCTCGCGCGCCTTGTTCGTCTGCAGCGGACCAATGAGGTGGAGCTCGAGGTCCGGGTAGCGAGCCTTAAGCCGGGGAAACTTGGCCGCGGCCTCCTGCACGCGGTTCTCGCCGAAGACGCGCTGGCCGGCGTCGAGCGCGGCCTGGACGGCATCGGCGCCGAAGGTCTTGGAGACCGCGACGAGCGTGACGGCGGCGGGATGGCGGCCCGCGGCGCGCGCGGCATCGGCGATACGGGCACGCACCGCGCCGATCGCCGCCTGGATCGCGTCGTCCATCCCCGTTCCCCCAAAAAAGAAGAGGGCGGCTTGCGCCGCCCTCTCCCGTCTTCTCCAGCAGCCTTGCGGCCGAGGATCAGAACGACAAGCGAATGCCGACAACACCACCGGTACCGGAGTTCTGGTTGACCGCGGCGCCGGCCTCGTCCTTGAACGACATGCCGAAGACCGCGCCGATGAGGTCCACGCCCGGGCCCATCGAGTAGGACGCGGAGAGGATCGTTTGCTTCACGACGTCGTCGCCTACGGTGGCCGTGCCGTTGGCGGTCGACTGCAGATAGCTCGCGCTTAACGCCCACGGGCCGGCCGCGTAGCCAACGCCGTACGCGTAGACCGTGCCGTCATTGGCGCCGAGGTTGTTGTCGAACACGCGATAGCCGCCGCCGACCGTGATGGGGCCCATGCCGAGCTGGAGGCCGTAGCTGTAGTCCTTGATCGCGTTGCCGGTCGCCGTCGTCGGCGCCGCACTGTCGAGCTCGGGGTAGTAAGACATGCCGGCCGAGGCCGCGACGCGGATGTCCCCGATCGTGTTGACGTAGTTCAGGCTGGGCGCCCAGCCATTCGCGCGTGCCGCGCGAAGATCATTGTAGCCGTTGATATCCTCAAGTCCGGCGTTCGGCGTGTAAGACACGCCGAACTGCAGTCCGGAGAAGCGCGGCGTGAAGTAGGTCAAGCGCTGGCTGTCGCCGGCCTGAAGCGCCGCGGTCGTGCTGTTGAATGTCACGTTGACCGGGCGCTGGATCCAGGACCCTGCGCGGGATTCATTGGCACCAAAGGTCCGCCCCGGCGCGGGAGCACCGTAATTCATGAGGTAGGCGGCATCGTTCTCCGAGCCGAGAACCATGCGGCCGAAGGCGCCGTCGAT
>VGDA01000703.1 GCA_016869915.1 Alphaproteobacteria bacterium | reverse complement strand
GCACGCGCACGGGCTGTCGATTGCCTTCAACGGCGAGATCTACAACCACGCGCGGCTGCGCGCCGAGCTCGAGGGGCTGGGGCGGCGCTTCGCCGGCGGCTCCGACACCGAGGTGCTGCTCGCGGGCTGGGCGCAATGGGGCGAGGCGCTGCTGCCGCGCCTGGTCGGCATGTTCGCCTTCGCGATCTGGGACGAGGCGAGGGGCGAGCTATTGCTGGCGCGCGACCGGTTCGGGAAGAAGCCGCTCGCCTACGCGATCGATGGCGGGCGCATCGCCTTCGCCTCGGACATGCTGGCGCTGGAGGCCGCGCGCGGCGAGCGCTTCGCCCTCGATCCCGCGGCGCTGGGCTGGCTCTTCGCGCTGCGCTGGCTGCCCGACCACGTCGCCTTCGGGCGCGGCGCGGCGAAGCTGCCGGCCGGCCATGTGCTGCGCTTCGGCGCGGACGGGACGCTCCTGTCGCGCTGGTACGACCTGTCGGCCGCGCGCGACGGCTCGCTCGCCGACCCGCGCGCCGCGCGCGTGGCGCTGGCCGGGGCCTTCGACGCCGCGGTGCGCGACCGGCTGGTCGCCGACGTGCCGGTCGGCGCCTTCCTGTCGAGCGGCATCGATTCCGCGCTCGTCGCGGCCTCCATGGTCCGCGCCGGCGCGCGCGCGCGGACCTTCACCGTCGGCTTCGAGGATGCGGGCTTCCTCGACGAGCGCGAGGGCGCGCGCGCCGTGGCCCGCCATCTCGGCACCGAGCATGTCGAGCTCGCGATCCCGGCGTCGGGCGCCGACGCGCTGGTCGACGCGACGATCGCCGGCCTCGACGAGCCCTTCGCCGACGCCTCGGCCGTGCCGAGCTTCGCGGTGGCGCGCGAGACGCGCCGGCACGTCACGGTCGCGCTCTCGGGCGACGGCGCGGACGAGCTCTTCGGCGGCTACCGCAAGTACATGGGCGAGGCGCTGGTCGGTCGATGGGCGCGGATCCCCGCGCCGCTGCGCGCGCTCGTCCTCGGCGTCCTCGCCCGCCTGCCGGAGAGCCGCGGCGGCGGCATCCTCGAGAAGCTGCGACGCGCGCGGCGCTTCGCCGCCGGCGCCGAGCTCGACGCGGCCGCCCGCCACGCGGCCTGGATGCAGGATGTCGGCGACGACGAGCTGCTCGAGCTGCTGCCGCGCAGCGACTGGCGCGAGGACAACGTCGCGCAGCTGGTGGCGAACATCCATGCGGCGTCGGGCGAGGCCGACCCGCTCAACCGCGCGCTCGCCACCGACATCGCGCTCGTGCTCGCCGGCGACATGCTGGTGAAGGTCGACCGCACCAGCATGGCGAGCGCGCTCGAGGTGCGCTCGCCCTTCCTCGACCAGCGCGTGGCGGAGGCCGCGGCCGCGATGCCCGGCGCGCTCAAGCTGCGCGGCGGCGTCGGCAAGGCGATCCTGCGCGAGGCCTTCGCCGACAGGCTGCCGGCCGAGGTCTTCGCGCGACCCAAGCGCGGCTTCGAGCTGCCGGTCGGCGCGTGGCTGGCCGGCCCGCTGACGCCGATGCTGGCGGAGGCCTGCGACCCCGCG
>VGDA01000702.1 GCA_016869915.1 Alphaproteobacteria bacterium | reverse complement strand
CGGCGCGCGGCTTCGTGCCCGATCCCGCGGCGGCCGAGGAGCTGATCGACGAGCGCGTGCGCGCCATCGCGCTGGTGACGCCCAACAACCCGACCGGCGCGATCTACCCGCCGGAGACGATCTCCGCCTTCGCGGAACTCTGCCGCCGCCGCGGCATCTGGCTCGTGCTCGACGAGACCTACGCCGACTTCCTGCCGGGCGAGGGCGCGCGGCCGCACGCGCTCTTCGCCGGCGACGCCTGGCGCGGCACGGTGATCCGCCTCTACAGCTTCTCGAAGGCCTACGCCGTGCCGGGCCACCGCGTCGGCGCGATGTTCGCCGACGAGGCGACGACCGGGCAGGTCGCGAAGGTGCTCGACAACCTCCAGATCTGCGCGCCGCGCGCGGCGCAGGCCGCGCTCGCCTGGGCGATCGGCGCGCTCGCGAGGTGGCGCGAGGAGAGCCGGCGCGAGATCGTCGCGCGCGGCGAGGCCTTCGCGCGCATGCTCGCCACCGTGCCCGGCTGGCGCATCGACTCCGCGGGCGCCTACTTCGCCTATGTGCGCCACCCCTTCCCCGGCATGCCGGCGGCGCGCGTCGCGGAGAAGCTGGCGCGCGAGCGCGGCGTCCTCTGCCTGCCCGGGAGCTATTTCGGCCCGGGGCAGGAGACGCACCTGCGCATCGCCATCGCCAACGCCGCGCGCGAGACCATCGCGGGCCTCGCGCCGCGCTTCGCCCCCTGACGGAGACCGGAATGACCGCCAACGACATCTATGCAGGCCTTGGCGTGAAGCGCCGCATCAACGCCGCGGGCACGCTCACGCGCCTTGGCGGCGCGCTGATGGCGCCGGAGGTCGTCGCCGCGATGGCGGCGGCGGCGCGCGCCTCGGTCGACATCGCCGAGCTGCAGGACGCGGCCAGCCGCACGATCGCGCGCATCACGGGCGCGGAGGCCGGCATGATCACGACCGGCGCCGCCGCGGCGCTGACCCTCGCGACCGCCGCCGCGATGACGCGCTGGGACGTCGCGAAGATGGCGGCGCTGCCGCATGCCGAGGGCTTCGCGCACGAGGTGATCATCCCGCGCACGCATCGCACCGGCTACGCCCATGCCTTGGCGGCGGCGGGCGCGCGGCTGGTCGACATCGGCCACAACGACCGCGGCACCGGCGCGGGCGTGCGCGGCATCGAGGCCTGGGAGATCGAGGCCGCGATCACGCCGCGCACCGCGGCCTTCGCCTTCTCCGCCAACTCCGAGAGCGTGCGCGACCTGCCGCTCGTCGCCGAGGTATGCCGGCGGCACGGGCTGCCCGTCATCGTCGATGGCGCCGCGCAGCTGCCGCCGAAGTCGAACCTGTGCCGCTTCATCGAGCTGGGCGCCGACCTCGTCGCCTTCTCCGGCGGCAAGGCGATCGGCGGGCCGCAGGCCTCCGGCATCCTCGCCGGCCGTCGCGACCTCGTCGGCGCCGCGCTGGTGCAGCAGATCGACATGGACGTCGCGCCCGCCACCTGGTCGCCGCCGCCGCTGATCGACCGCTCGAAGCTCAACGGCGTGCCGCACCACGGCATCGGCCGC
>VGDA01000701.1 GCA_016869915.1 Alphaproteobacteria bacterium | reverse complement strand
CGCGCCTCAACGCCGCGCTCCGCGAGCCAGGCGGCAAGCAGGCGTATCTGTGTCGACTTCCCGGCGCCCTCGCCGCCCTCGAAGGTGACGAAGCGGCCGCGCTTCGCGCTCATCGTCGCCCGAGGACGAGATGCGACAGGCCGGCCGCGACGCGCCCGCCGAAGCCCAGCTTCTCGACGTCGTCGCCCGCCACGAGCGCGAAGCTCGCCGCCGGGCGGTCCGGCACGGTGATGGTCAGGGTGCCCATGGGCTGGCCGCGCCGGATCGGCGCCGCGACCGGGCCGTCGAAGCTGGCACGCGCGGCGAGCTGGGCCCGCAGCCTGCGCGGGATCGTCACGACGACGTCCTGCGCCGCGACGAGGTTCACCTTGTCGAGCCTGCCCATCCAGACCGGCGCCTCCTCGATCGGCTGGCCCGCCTTGAACAGCGTATAGGCGCCGAATTCGCGGAACGCCCATTCGAGCAGGCGCTCGCTCTCCTCGGCGCGCGCGCGCATCGTGGGCCATCCATTCGCCACGAGGATCACGCGGCGGTTCTCGCGGATAGCGGAGCCAGAAAGGCCGTAGCCCGCGCTCTCGGTATGGCCGGTCTTTATGCCGTCCGCGCCCGGCATGCGCTGCAGCAGCGGGTTGCGGTTGGGCTGCGTGATCGTGCGGTTGCTGCCCATCTCGCGGCCAAAGGCGAATTCGCGCTCGCCGTAGTAGCGGTAGAACTCGGGGAAGTCGGCGACCAGGCGCGCGCTCAGCGTGAGCAGGTCCCGCGCGGTCATGTAGTGCTCGGGATCGGGCCAGCCCGAGGAGTTGCGGAACTTGCTGGCGACGAGGCCTATGCGCCGCGCGGTCTCGTTCATGCGCTCGGCGAAGCCCTCCTCCGAGCCCGCGAGGCCCTCGGCGAGGACGATGCATGCGTCGTTGCCGGACTGGATGATCATGCCGCGCAGCAGGTCCTCGACCTTCACCCGCTCGCCGAGTGGGACGAACATCTTCGAGCCCTGCATGCGCCAGGCACGCTCGGAGACGGGCAGCGTGTCCTCGAGGCGCAGGTCGCCGCGTCGCAGCGCCTCGAACACGACATAGGCCGTCATGATCTTGGACATCGAGGACGGCGGCATTCGCTCGTCCGGGTTCTTCTCGAGCAGGATCGCGCCGCTGGCGACGTCGGCGATGATCAGCTGGCGGGCGCTCGTCTCCGGGAAGAGCGGGTTCGCGGGCGCGGGCGGCGTGGCGGGCGCGCCGCGCGGCGGCGGCTGGGCCGGCTGGCGCTGGCGCTGCTGCTGCGCGTTCGACGCGTCGAGGGTCATGGCCAGGAGGAACACCACGGCGACAAGCGCGGCGATGGCGGTCCGGCTGGCGCGGGCGGTGGGGCGTGCGTTCATGCATCTCTCCCTTGGCGGGGGAATGCGGCGCGCATTGGGCGCTCAGTCGACGAGGATGCGGGCCTCCGGCACGACGCCGGAGACATCCGCGAGCAGCTTGTCCGCCTCGGGCACGTTCGCAGCCGGGCCGACGCGCACGCGGTAGAGGCGCTGGCCTCCCGACTGGACCTGGCTTATCTGGGTC
>VGDA01000700.1 GCA_016869915.1 Alphaproteobacteria bacterium | reverse complement strand
GGCGAGGATGGCCTGCGCATCGGCGAGCTCGAGGAGCATGATGCCTGGTGCGAGGCGCCCGCGGAGCTCTACGGCGCGCGCAGCCGCCGCGCGGTCGGCCAGCTGCTGCGCCAGTTCCTCGACCGCTACGGCATCACCCCGACCGAGCTGCTCCACAACATCCGCTTCGCGCGCAAGCTGGAGGACGAGGGCATGCTGATGGGCGCGGCCCTGCACCGCGCGGCCCGCACGCGCGCGGAACAGACCGGCGTGCCGCACGCCGAATGCACGCGCGGGCTGGAGGGGATGCTCGCCGCGGCCTGGAGGCGCGCGGTCGATGCGCGCGCCGACCGGCGGCATCCGGTGCCCGGGCATGACGGCCTCGACGCGCTTGTCGAGCGCGCGCGCCATCGCGCCGAGGACGCGCCCGGCCGCGCCTTCGTCGCGCGCCACGGCATCGCGCGCGCGCTCGAGACGGAGCCGACGCTGCTCGCGCGCCTCGCCGTCGCGCTCGGCTGGGCCAGGGGGGCCGCCGATCCCGAGGCGGTCGCGCTGGTCGACGAACTCGTCGCGGACTGCCTCGCCTCGCCGGAGATCCTGCGCGAGGCGCTCGGCGGGCAGCAGGACGTCGCCGCCGCGCTCCTGGCGACGATCGACATGGCGCGCGGGCGCGAGCCGCCCCCGCCGCCCCGCCCCGCCCCCTGGTACCCGGAGCTCGCGCGCTTCCTGTCCGCGCAGCAGGCGCCGGAGACACGCGCGGTCCTGATGGCGCGCGTGCGGCGCGAGCTCGCCAGCCCGCGGCAGTTCGCGCGCGGCGACGCGACGGCCGAGGCCGCGGCGCTCACGCGCGTGGCGGAGGCGCTGCGCGACGACGCGCGGGGGACCTATGCCGGAGGCAGCGGCGCGGTCGTGGCGATGGTGCGCCGCTGGCAGCGCCTCGATCGGCCGGGCGGCTTCGGCGACCTCGTCCTGCCGCAGGGCGGGCCGGCCGCGCGCTTCCGCGCCCTTGCCCTCGCCGAGACCGAGATACGCGGCGAGATGCGCCGGCGCGCGGTCGCCACGCTGATGCTCGAGGCGCTGCGCGAGGCGCCGGCGGCCGAGCGCGCCGGGTTGCGCGCGCTCGAGAAGACAATTAGGAGTTCTAATCTTATAGACGAGGCGCGCGACCTGATCCTGCGCGAGCTGTCAGCGGCGGGTTGACGCGCGGCGCGGGATCGGTTCCGATCATGAAGTCGTCCGAAGAGCGGGTTTCCAAGGGGCTTCATGTCGCGAGATAACGCCGGCGCGCCACCGCGCGCGGCAGAGACGACCGGGCCGCGCAAGTCGCCGGCCGAGATGAGGTTCGTACTCTCCCGCCACGAGCTCTTCGCGACCAGGCGCGGCGGCGCGCGCGCCGACCTCTCGATGCAGGACCTTTCCGGCGTGTCGCTTCCCGGGGTCAACCTCGCGGGCGCGAAGCTCACCGGGACGGATTTCTCGAACGCGAACCTGCGCGGCGCCATCTTCGACAAGGCCGACCTGTTCACCGCCAACTTCGCGGGCGCCGACCTGACCGGCGCCTCCTTCGTCGATTCCGACATGCGCG
>VGDA01000699.1 GCA_016869915.1 Alphaproteobacteria bacterium | reverse complement strand
GCTCGAGCTCGAGCTCGCCGGGATGATCCGGCGGCACCCCGGCAATCAGGTGAGCCTGGTTTCTTGACTAGGAATTAACCAGAGCCGCTCACCCTCGGCCGCCACTCCTGCCGAAGGCGCCATGAAACTCGTCATCGTCGAGTCTCCCGCGAAGGCCAAGACCATCAACAAGTACCTGGGCAGCGACTACCAGGTGCTGGCGAGCTATGGCCATGTCCGCGACCTCAAGGAGAAGGACGGCGCGGTCGAGCCGGACAACGACTTCGCCATGCACTGGGAGGTGGGCGATCGCGCCCGTCGCCCGCTGGGCGAGATCGGCCGCGCGCTGCGTGGCGCGGACGCGCTCATCCTCGCCACCGACCCCGACCGCGAGGGCGAGGCGATCTCCTGGCACCTGCAGGAGGTGCTGCGCGGGGAGAAGGGCCTGCGCATCCCGGTCAAGCGCGTGGTCTTCAACGAGATCACCCGCGCCGCGGTCGTCGAGGCGATGCGCAACCCGCGCGACGTCGACCCGGACCTCGTCGACGCCTACATGGCGCGCCGCGCGCTCGACTACCTCGTCGGGTTCAACCTCTCCCCCGTGCTGTGGCGCAAGCTGCCGGGCAGCAAGTCCGCCGGGCGCGTGCAGTCCGTAGCGCTGCGCCTGATCTGCGAGCGCGAGTCGGAGATCGAGCGCTTCAGGCCTCAGGAATACTGGACCGTCGACGTCGCGATGACCGCGCGCTCCGGCGGCGGCTTCACGGCGCGGCTCGTCGAGCTCGATGGGCGCAGGCTCGAGAAGTTCGACCTCGCCACCGCGGCGGACGCCGAGCGCGCCGTCGCCACGATCGTCGCCGGCGACCCGTACCGGGTCGCGAAGGTCGAGCGCAAGCGCGTGCGCCGCAACCCGCTGCCGCCCTTCACCACGTCGACGCTGCAGCAGGAGGCCTCGCGCAAGCTCGGCTTCGGCGCCTCGCGCACGATGCGCCTCGCCCAGCAGCTCTACGAGGGCGTCGAGCTCGACGGCGAGACCGTCGGCCTCATCACCTACATGCGAACCGACAGCGTCTCGCTGTCGCGCGAGGCGGTCGAGGCCGCGCGTCGCCTGATCGGCTCGCAGTTCGGGGCCGACTACGTGCCCGCGCAGCCGCGCGCCTGGAAGACCAAGGCGAAGAACGCGCAGGAAGCGCACGAGGCGATCCGCCCGACCGACATCTTCCGCCCGCCCGAGACGGTCGCGCGGCATCTCGACGCCGACCAGCTGCGCCTCTACGAGCTGATCTGGCGGCGCACGATCGCCAGCGAGATGGAATCCGCCGCGCTCGACCAGACCGCCGTCGACATCGCCTCCGCCGACGGGCGTGCCGTGCTGCGCGCCAATGGCTCGGTCGTCGTCTTCGACGGGTTCCTCGCGGTCTATCGCGAGGACCGCGACGATCCGGCCGAGGGCGAGGACGACGAGAGTAGGCTCCTGCCGCCGCTCGACGAGGGCGACGCCCCGAAGCGCGGCGAGCCGCGCCCCGAGCAGCATTTCACGCAGCCGCCGCCGCGCTATTCCGAGGCCAGCCTGGTCAAGAAGCTCGAGGAGCTCG
>VGDA01000698.1 GCA_016869915.1 Alphaproteobacteria bacterium | reverse complement strand
CTGGGCCTGGCGATGATCTTCATCTCGCACGACATGGCCGTGGTCCGGCACGTCGCCGACCGCATCGGCGTGATGTACGCGGGCCGGCTGGTCGAGACCGGCGCGGCGCGCGCGGTGTTCTCGGCGCCCGGCCATCCCTATACCCAGGCGCTGCTCGCGGCGGTGCCGGCGTCCTCGCCGCGCGGGCGGGCGACGCGCAGCCTGCTCGCGGGCGATCCGCCCGATCCCTTCGCGGCGGCGGCCGGCTGCGCCTTCGCCGGCCGCTGCGCGCTGGCACAGCCAGGCTGCCTCGAGGCGCGGCCGGCGCCGGCGGCCGCGGGCGATGCGGATCATCGCGTGGCCTGTCATCGCCTGGTGGCGGCGCGCGAACTCGGTGCGGCGGCGCCGCGCGACGACACGTTGCCCGAGCGGGTCGCGGCGCGCATCGCGCGGATGCGCGCGCGCCGCGCGGAGCTGCCCGGATGAGCCGGATCCTGGTGCTCGGCAACGCCACCGTCGACGTGATCCAGCGTGTCGCGCGCCTGCCGGTCGCGGGCGAGACGCTGCTCGGCGAGCCGCCGCTGCGCTGCGCGGGCGGCAAGGGGCTGAACCAGGCGATCGTCGCCGCGCGCACCGGTGCCGCGGTCGACTTCGCCGCCGCGATCGGCGACGACGCCGAGGCGGCGCTGCTGCGCGCGGCGATCGCCGGGGAGGGGCTGCAGCGCCTGGACTGGATCGTGGTCGATGCGCCCACCGACCTCTCGTCGATCTGGGTCGATGCCGAGGGGCGCAACATGATCGTCAGCTCCGCCGCCTGCGCGGCGGCGCTGTCGCCCGCGCAGGCAGCGGCGCGCGCCGGCGCGATGGCGGCCGGCGACTGGCTGCTGATGCAGGGCAATCTCTCGTCCGCGGCGACGCAGGCCGCGGCCGCCGCGGCGTGCGCGCGCGGCGTGCGCGTCGCGATCAACGCCGCACCGATCGCCTTCGACTGGACCGCGATCCTGCCGCTCTGCGACCTCCTTGTGGTCAACGAGGTCGAGGCGGCTACGCTTTGCGGCGGCGAGGATCCGCGCATGGCCGCACGCCGTCTCGCCGCGGGGTGCGACGTGGTGCTCACGCTCGGCGCCGCCGGCGCGGTGCTGCAGGCGCGCGACGCCGCGACCCTGATCGCGGCCCCGCGCGCCGCACGACGACGCGCTGGGTCCCGCCGAGGGGCAGGCTCGCCGCCCTCTCGCCGTCGACGCGCACGACGAGCGCGCCGCCATCCGCGTCGAGGACGGCATCGCGGCGGTCGATGTAGATCGATGCCATGCGCGCCTCACCCGACGTAGAAGAACGGCTCGTCCCGGGGGCGCCGCGCCTGGCCCAGGACATGGATGCCCATGCGCGGATCCAGCCGCAGCACGAGCACCGAGTCCTCGGCGGGGTCGATCACCCGGTCCAGCGCGCGGCGAAGCGCGGACAGCTCGCCGGCGGACAGGAAGCATTCGTGGACCGATTTCTGGCCGCCGGTCGAGTACGCCTTCACCGCCTCGTGGACGCGCGCGAGGCGGGCCGGGTCGGCGATGTCGTAGGCCACGACGTGGAGGGGGCG
>VGDA01000697.1 GCA_016869915.1 Alphaproteobacteria bacterium | reverse complement strand
CGCCCGGCGCCGCGTGGAGGTCCGGCGCGAGGCCGCGCGCGAGCGTCGACTTGCCCGTGCCGGAGAGGCCGCCGACCGCGACCAGGCGCGGCGGTCGCGCCTCGAGGAAGGCCTCGATGGCCGCGAAGTGGCGCTGGGCATCCGCGGCGATCGCCGTGCGGCGCGCCTCGTCCGGTTGGGCGCGCGACGCGGCCGCGCGCGTATGCGCCCGGATGCCGGCGCGCAGCGCCATCATCGCGGGCAGCGCCGCGAGCCCGTCCGTCTCCGGCAGGACCTCGAGATACGCGTTGAGGCAGGCGCTCGACAGCGCGCGCGAGCAGCGAAGCTCGAGGTCCATCAGCAGGAAGGCGAGATCGAAGAGCGTGTCGACATTGGCGATCGCCGGGTTGAACTCGATCGCGTCGAAGGGCATCGGCGCGCCCTCGAACAGGCACACGTTCCCGAGATGGAGATCGCCATGACAGCGCCGCACCCGGCCCGCGGCCGCGCGCGCGTCGAGCAGCGGGCCGATCCGCTCGAGCGCGCGCGCGCAGAGCGCCCCGGCCCGCGCGGCGAGGGCGGGGTCGAGCAGCGGCGCCTCGCGCGCGAATTCGCGGGCGTTCTCCGCCGCGACCTCGGCGAGGCCGGCCGCGCCGCCGAAGCCCGGCATCGGCTCGGCGGCGGCGTGGAAGCGCGCGACGACCGCCGCCAGCCTGCGCACGAGGGGCGCGTCGAGCCTGCCCGCGGCGGCGAGCGCGTCGAACTCGCCGCCCTCGGGGAAGCGCCGCATCGCCACGACGTGGTCGACCGCCTCGTCGTCGCGCGCCTCGTCGTCGGGCACCAGCGCGAGCGCGCCGCCGCGCCGCGCGACCGCGAGCACGCCGAGATAGATCGGGGCCGCCATGCGGCGGTTCGCCTCGACCTCGGCGCGGCAGAGCGCGGCGCGCCGCCCCGGCGTCGAGAAATCCATGTAGGAGAACGCGACGGCGCGCTTGAGCTTCAGGGCGCGGTCGCCGGCGAGGAAGACGACCGATCCGTGCGTGTCGATGCGACGCGGCACGGCGCCGGCATGCGTGGCCGGGTCGGCGAGGAAGCGCAGGACCTCCGCCTGGCCGTCCTCGCCCGCGCGCGCCGACGCGCTCATGCCGTCGCGGCCGGCTGGTGCGGCTCGTCGATCCCCGCCGGGTCCTGGTGGATGATGATCTCCGCGTTGGGGTAGGCGTCGCGGATGTCGAGCTCGACGCGGTCCGCGATCTCGTGCGCGCGCGCGAGGCGCATGTCGGCGTCGAGCTCGATGTGCATCTGCACGAAGATGTGCGTGCCGGCGGAGCGCGTGCGCAGGTCGTGCACGTCGAGCACCTCCGGCCGCGCGCGCGCGATGCGCAGGATGCGCTCCCTGTCCTCCGGCGGCAGCTCGCGGTCCATCAGCAGGTCGAAGGACTGGCGCGCGATGCGCGCCGCGCCGCGCAGTATCCAGAGCGAGATCAGCGCCCCGAAGAGCGGGTCGACGAGCGGCGCGCCGAGGAAGGCGCCGACGAGGATCGAGGCGATGACCGCGCCGTTGAGCAGCGCGTCCGCGCCGTAATGCAGCGAGTCC
>VGDA01000696.1 GCA_016869915.1 Alphaproteobacteria bacterium | reverse complement strand
GAGCTCGATGGCGACGTCCTCGACGCGCAGAAGGTCCTCATTCATCGAGGACGATCCCCAGGTGGCCGAGATTGGCGCGCGTCGCCTCGCTGACCTCGAGCCCCGCCTTGCGCGCAGCGTCGCTCGCCGCGCGGACCACGGCGACGAAGTCTTCCAGCGCCGAATCGACGCGGATCTTCCCCGATGGCCCCTTCGCGGTCAGCTGCATCCATCCCCCCGCGCGGTCCCCGCGGGTGGAATAATAGTCGAGGCGCAGCGCGGTGATCTCGTCCCATCTCAGGGCCGAGCGCCCGAGGCCGGAGACCGTGACGCCGTCGGGTCCCAGCTCGACGACGGCGCGCTGGCGGCCGAGCGTGCGAAGCGCGAAGACCGCGAAGAGCAGCGCCAGCGGCAGCAGGACCCAGAGCGCGCCGGATCCGGACTGGACCATCGCCGCGGGCCCGAGGGTCAGGGCGAGGCCGAGGCCGGCGCGCGCGTAGTCGCCGCGCAGCGCGGAAGCCGGGTAGCGATGCGTGCTCATCCGAACAATGTCTCCGGGTGGCGGAAGCGCACGGCGCGATGCGCCGCGAGGCGGGGAAGGATCGCCTCGACGAAGCGCCATGCGGCCTCGTCATGCGCGAGGTGGTGCGTGAGGAAGCCGACCGGCTCGGCCGGGTCGCAGCGCCCCTCGCGCCGGGCCGCGAAGGCCGCGGCGAGCGCGTCGCGCGCCGGGACCTCTCCGACGAAGGCGCGCGTGCCCCAGTCCATGATGTCGACATGCGCGTTGACCACGCGCGTCGCGCCGCGCGGGCGCGGCTCGAGCCCGGCCGAGAGCCCCGCATAGCCGGCCCGGGGCAGCGCGGCGGCCACCGCCGGGGCGATCCGGTTGTGCGGCGGCACGAGCGCGCGCATCCAGCCGCGCGCGCCGAAGACGCGATCCATCGCCAGCATGCCGCGCGCGAGCTCGCCCAGCACGTAGGCGGCGGGCCGGTGCGGACCGATCTCCGCCTTCGCCGCGCCGATCGGCGCGTGGTTCATGTGGTCCCAGCCATGCTGCCAGGCGACCACGCCCTCCTCGCGCGCGAGCAGCGCCGCGAGCTCGGGCCGCGCGCGCGCGGGGACGACCGCGATGGCGATCGGCACGCCTGCGGCGCGGCGCGCGGCCAGGAGGCGCGCCAGCGCCGGGCTGGGCGCGGTGGCGTCGTCGTCGCGCCACCAGGCCTCGGCGACGCGGCCCGCGGCGGCCCAGGCGTCGAGCTCGCGGTCGAGCGCGTCGGCGCCGCTCATCGCGCGCACCAGCCGAGGATCAGGCGCGCGCCGCGCGAGGCGCCGTCGAGCGCGATGTCGTTGGTCGGGCGTGGCGCAGCCGCTGTCGTGTCGATGGCCCGGGCAAGCATCTGGGGCGTGAGCTCCGCTTCGTTGACGACGGTGGCGAGGCCGCGCGCGGCGAGCGCGGCGGCGCGCAGACTTTGTTCGTTTTCGCCCTCGGCGGCAAACGGGACGAGCACGCTGCGCGCCCGCGCGGCGAGCAGGTCCGTGACCGTGTTGTACCCGGCCTGGCTTACGGAGAGCCATGCCCGCGCCACCAGCACCGGGAAAT
>VGDA01000695.1 GCA_016869915.1 Alphaproteobacteria bacterium | reverse complement strand
CGCCCTCGTCGAGGTTGCGCGCGAGGTGGCGCGCCTGGCGCGCCAGCGAGGCGAGCAGGCGCCGCGGCAGCGAACCCGCCTCGCCCTCGGCGACGAAGCTCCAGGCCTCCAGCGCGATGGCGATGCGCCGCCCCGTCACCTCGGGCGCCCAGGCGACCTCGTGCCAGCGCTCCTGCTCGAGCCAGTCGGCGAGCAGGTGCCGCGCGCGCGCGCGCGCCTCGGGCGTGCCGACCGCGGCGAGGTCGGCCAGCCAGCCGAAGCCGTTGAGCGCGGAGAGCGTCGCGCGGTCGAGCGTCGCGGCCTGCCAGTCCGGGTGCTCGGGCAGCCCGGCGCCGGAGAGCAGGGTGCGGCCGCGCGCCGCCGAGCCGCGCGGCGGGCGCGCGGGCAGGGCCTTGGGCGCGGCGGGCGCGCCGCCCGCCAGCAGCAGGCGGTGGAGCGGCGTGGCGTAGAGGAAGCGCGCGAGGCCCTTCACGACGGGTCAGGCGCCGCCGCGCAGGCGGGCGATGTTCGCCGCGTAGGCGCCGGCCCCGCCGCGGAACGTCGCGGAGCCCGCGACCAGCACGTCGGCGCCCGCCTCGACCACGGCGCGCGCGTTCTCCGCGTTCACGCCGCCGTCCACCTCGAGGTCGATGGCCCGGCCGGAGGCGTCGATGCGCCGGCGCACGGCGCGGATCTTGTCGAGCTGGCTCGCGACGAAGCCCTGGCCGCCGAAGCCCGGGTTGACCGACATCACCAGCACGAGGTCGATGTCGCCGATCACGTAGTCGAGCGCCTCGGGCGGCGTCGCCGGGTTGAGCGCGACGCCCGCGCGCTTGCCGAGCGAGCGGATGAGCTGGAGCGTGCGATGCAGGTGCGGGCCGGCCTCGGGATGCACGGTGAGGATGTCGGCGCCGGCCTCGGCGAAGGCGGTGACCCAGGCATCGACCGGCGAGACCATGAGGTGGACGTCGAGGGGCTTGCCGGTGCAGGGCCGCAGCGCCTGCACGATCATCGGCCCGAGCGTGATGTTGGGCACGAAATGCCCGTCCATCACGTCGACATGGATCCAGTCCGCCCCGGCCCGGTCGACCGCGCGCACCTCCTCGCCGAGGCGCGCGAAATCCGCCGAGAGGATCGAGGGCGCTATGCGCGGGATGCGGGTCATGGCGATTGCCCGGCGTACCTAGCAGGCGCGCCGTTCGCGCGGCAAGGCGGCTGGGCGGGAGGATGCCGCATTCCCGCCTTGCCGCGGTTGGGGCCGGGGGCATGTCGCGCTATAAGCGCGACGTGAGATCGCCGGCCCAAGAATCGAGGCGTCGCCGCCTGGCCCTGTCCCTGGCGCTGTCGCTCGTCGCCATCGCGGCGGCGGGGCCGGCGCAGGCGCGGGGCGGAGCGGCGCCCGTGCTGACGCCGCCGGCGCCGCGCGAGGCCTCGCCGCCCGTGCTCGCCCAGGCGAGGCCGGCATCGACGCCGGCGCCACCGCCGGCGCAGGGCGGCCAGCAGGCCGGGAACAGCCCCGCCGTCTTCTCCGCCGACCAGGTCGTCCATGACCGCGAACGCGACATCGTGACCGCGAGCGGCAACGTCCAGGTCGTGCAGGGCGGGCGCG
>VGDA01000694.1 GCA_016869915.1 Alphaproteobacteria bacterium | reverse complement strand
GCGTTCTCGAGGAAGTCGAGGTAGCGCGCGTCGTGGATCGCGGCGCGCGGCGCGGCGCCGTGGTCCTCCGGCGACAGCAGGTCGAGCCCGGCGGCGCGCGCGCCCTCGGCGAGGAGGTCGGCGCGCGCGGGCTGCTCGGCGCTGCGCTCCGCGGGCCTGCCGCGCACGAGGAAGAAGCGCGGGTCGTGCCCGCGATGCCCGGGGTCGTGGAACGCCTTCATCGCGCGCCGGGCGGGAAGGCGGTGGCCTTCAGAGGGTCGCCAGCCTGGCCTGGGTCGCGCGCTCGAGCGCGGCGGCGGCCAGCCTGTCGATGCCAAGCGCGACCCGCAGGCGCTGCAGGGTGCGCATCTCCTCCGGCGGCACGCGGCCATCGATCGCCGCGATCTCCGTCGCGCAGAGATAGCAGGTCTCGCGCAGGTGCCGCGGCAGGGCCGAGGAGATCATCGCGACGAGGCGACCGACCCCGTCGGCGGTGTGGAGGATGACGGCGCATTCCTGCGCGATGGCCGGCAGCGCGGAATCGTCGAAACCGGCGAAGACGGGCAATTGGCGGGACTTGCGCCCGATGAGCTTGAGCTCCTTCCCCGAGATGTCGCGGTCGGAGCCGGCGACGAGGATCATGGCGTAGACCAGCGCCTGGTGGGGCGAGATCCTGGTGCGGCGGGACTTGGATGCGGGCATGGCGGCGCAATCTATGCGAGCCGCGCAGGCGGTCAAGCGGAGCGCGCGCTCGACAGCGCCCGGCGCGGCCTCTAGCGTCACGCCCGCCCGATGCAAGCCGTCGTCGACGTCGTCCTCCCGGTCTTCGGACTGGTCTTCGCCGGCCTGTTCGCGGGACGCGCGGGGCTGCTCGGCCAGGATTCGACCGAGGCCCTGAACCGCTTCGTCTACTGGTTCGCGCTCCCGGCGCTGTTCTTCCTCGGCACGTCGCGCGCGCCGGTGGCCGAGGTCTTCGCGCCCGCCTACATGGCGAGCTTCCTGGCCGGGGTCGTGGCCGCCGCGGTCGTCGCCGGGCTCGTGTCGCGCCTCGCCTTCCGCGGGCGCGCCCCGGAGGTCGCCATGGCCGCCTTCCTCGGCGGCTTCTCCAATTCCGGCTACATGGGAATCCCGTTCTTCCTCACGGCCTTCGGGCCGTCGGGGCAGATGCCGGTGATCGTCGTCAGCGTGCTCAACGGGACCGTCGTCGTGAGCACTGCGGCGATCGCGCTCGAACTCGCGACGGGGCGCAGGCGCGGGATCGGCGGCTCGCTGCTGGAGGCCGGACGCGCCGTGCTCTCCAACCCGCTGATCGCCGCGATGGGCGGCGGCGTGCTGTGGAGCGCGCTGGGCCTCGGCCTGCCGCGCGCGGCCTCTGTCTTCCTCGACATGCTCGGCGCCTGCGCCGGGCCCTGCGCGCTCTTCGCCGTCGGCCTCTTCCTCGCCGGCCGGGACACCAAGGCGCTGCTCGACCGCGGGCGCATCGGCGAGGTCTGCGCCGTGTCGGCGGTGAAGCTCGTGGTCCAGCCGGTCGCGACCTGGTTCGCCGGCGCCTGGCTGGGGCTCGAGCCCTTCCTGCTGGCGAGCGCCGTGCTCGGCGCCGCGTTCCCGGTCGGC
>VGDA01000693.1 GCA_016869915.1 Alphaproteobacteria bacterium | reverse complement strand
GTTGAACAGCGCGATCCCGACGCCGCGGCGATAGGGCAACGTCGCCGGGTCGACGCGCGCGCCCCGCGCCATCGCCCCCGTCCCGGCGCCGCCTCAGTTGCCGTTGCGCTGGTTGTAGAGCGCGAGCCCGCGCAGCAGGTCGAAGGCCCGCTGGAGCTGGTAGTCATCGGCGCCCTCGGCGGCGGCCGGCTGCTCGCCGCCCTGGCCGGGCTGCTGCTGGCCCTGGCCGGGCTGCTGGTCGTTGCGCAGCGCGCCGCGCAGGTCGGATTCGCGCCGCGCGCGCGGCTGGTCGACCTTCTCGAGCCGCGCCGGCTCGACCACGATGTCCGGGTCGATGCCCTGCGCCTGGATCGAGCGGCCCGAGGGCGTGTAGTAGCGCGCCGTGGTGAGGCGGATCGCGCCCTGGTTGCCCATCGGGATGATGGTCTGCACCGAGCCCTTCCCGAAGGAGCGCGTGCCGAGCAGGATCGCGCGGCGATGGTCCTGCAGCGCGCCGGCCACGATCTCCGAGGCCGAGGCCGAGCCGCCATTGATCAGCACGACGATCGGCAGACCGTTCAGGAGGTCGCCGGGCTTGGCGTTGAAGCGCTGCGCCTCGTCGTTGCGCCGGCCGCGGGTGGACACGATCTCGCCCTTGTCGAGGAAGGCGTCGGACACCGCGATCGCCTGGTCGAGCAGGCCGCCCGGGTTGTTGCGCATGTCGAGCACGAGGCCCCTCAGCTTGCCGCCGGCCTGCTGGCGGATGCGGTCGATCGCGTTCTTGACCCCGCTCTCCGTCTGCTCGGTGAACGAGGTGATGCGCACGTAGCCGAGGTCGCCCTCGACGCGGCTGCGCACCGACTGCACGCGGATCACCGCGCGGGTCAGCGTCACCTCGAACGGGTCGGTGCCGCCGCGGCGGACCATCAGCTTGATGTTCGAGTTGACGGGCCCGCGCATCTTCTCGACCGCTTCCTGGAGGGTCAGGCCGAGGACGGGCTCGTTGTCGATATGCGTGACGAAGTCGCCCGGGCGCAGCCCGGCGCGCGCGGCCGGCGTGTCGTCGATGGGCGACACGACCTTGACGAAGCCGTTCTCCATCGTGACCTCGATGCCGAGGCCGCCGAACTCGCCGCGGGTCTGCACCTGCATGTCGCGGAAGCTCTTCGGCGGCATGTAGCTCGAATGCGGGTCGAGCGAGGTCAGCATGCCGTTGATCGCATCCTCGATCAGCTTGCGGTCCTCGGCACCCTCGACGTAGTCGGTGCGCACGCGCTCGAAGATCTCGCCGAAGAGGTTCAGCAGGCGATAGGTCTCGGAGGAATTGGACTGGGCCGGCGCGGCCTGCGGCAGCGCCAGGAAGGCGAGCGCGCCGATCGCGGCCGCCATGCGTCGAATGCTCATCCGCCAACCTTTCCGTTAGGCAATGCGACCCAGGGAGCCGGGTCGACCGGCTGCCCGTTTCGCCTCAACTCGACATAGACCACAGGCCGCGCCGTGCCAGCGCCGGGCGCCTGGCCCACCGGCTCGCCGGCGCGGACCGGCTGGCCGGGCGCGACGTCGAGCCTGCCGAAGCCGGTCACGAACCAATGGTACCCATCGCCGCTGTCGACG
>VGDA01000692.1 GCA_016869915.1 Alphaproteobacteria bacterium | reverse complement strand
GACGCCCTGCTTCACCGCCGCGTAGATCGAGTACATCCCGACATTGGCGCCGACGTCGAACAGGACGTCCCCGGCCTCCATCGAATCGAGCCACTCGATCGTCGATGGCTCCTTCTTGAAGAGCGTCTGCGCCCGCCACACGGTCCGCGAGTTCGGGGTCACGTAGTTGATCCGCGAGCCGCCGACATCCACCGTCGTGACCGGCGTGATGCGCTCGTATTCCTGGATGGTCATGCCTGCCATGGGGATCCTCGGGTTCCGCTGGCACCCGTGTAGACCGATAACCCTAACGAAGGGTTAGCCATGACGGCCCGGCGACGTCCCGGCGGCCGTTGCCCCTTCCCCGGGGCGCCCCGCGCGCCTCAGGCCGCGCGCGGCCTGAGGCTGCGCGCCGCGAAGTCCTGGTAGAGGCTCCAGGTGCGCTGCGCCATGGGGCCGTGCGGCAGCGGGCGATCCTCGAGCCTCGTGCAGTACCGGATCTTCGCGTAGTTGCCGGTGGAGAAGAGCTCGTCGGCCTCCATCAACTCGTCGAAGGAGATCGTGCGCTCGCGCACCTCGACGCCGTCGGCGCGCAGCAGCTGGATCGCGCGCTGGCGCGTGAGGCCGTTGAGGAAGCAGCGGTTGTGGACCGGCGTCGAGACGACGCCGTCCTTCGCCATGAAGAGGTTCGCGGCCATGAACTCCGCGACGTTGCCGTTCGGGTCGAGCACGACGGCGCCGTCGAAGCCGCGGCGCTTCGCCTCGAGGTGGATGAGGCCGACCTGCGCGTAGAGGCCCGACGCCTTGGCGTCGGTGGGCATCGTCTCCGGGCTCGGGCGTCGGCGGCGCGCGAGGCAGGCGGTGAAGCCCGTCCCGGCCGGAAGCTTCGCCTCCTCGAGGTAGAGCGCGAAGCGCGTCGTCGTCGCGTCGGGCCCGAGCGGGCCGTCCTCGGCCCAGAACATCGGCCGCACGTAGAGCTCCGCGTCGTCCGCGAACTGGTCGGCGCCCTGCCAGGCGAGGCGCTCGATGGCCGGCCCGTCGATGGCCGGGGCGAGGCCGATGGTGCGCGCGGATTCCACGGCGCGCGCGCAATGCAGGTCGAGGTCGGGTCCGAGCCGGCGGTAGATGCGCCCGCCGTCGAAGACCATCGACCCGAGCCAGGCGCCATGGGTGTTGGCGGTCATGATCGGCGTCCTGCCGTCCATCCACGACCCGTTGAAGAAGGTGACCGACCTGCCGCCCGACTGCATGCGCCGCTCCTCGCGTCCGAAGGGGCGCGGAAGCTACTGTGCGGCGCGGCGATCCGGAAGGGGGCAGGCGCTGCGCGCGCGTCACTGGCTGGCCCAGAGGATGCGATGGAGGAAGCCGACCTCGCCGCGGGGAAGCTCCAGCGGCGCGGCGGGCACCGGGATCGGGTGCAGCACCAGCACGGCCTCGTCCAGCCGCGCGACCTCCGCGAGCAGCAGCCCGCCGCCGCGCCGCCCGAGCGCCACGCGGTCGCCGGCGCGCGCGGCGCTGCGCGGGCCGAGCACGATCATGTCGCCGGCGCGATAGACCGGCGCGCGCGCATCGTCGTCGACGCGCATCGCGTAGGCGTGAGGGTCGGCGATGCCCGGGAA
>VGDA01000691.1 GCA_016869915.1 Alphaproteobacteria bacterium | reverse complement strand
CCCTCGAGGAGGCGGAAGCGTATGCCCGTCGCATGGGCATCGACTACGCCGTCGCCGCGCCGCAGGCGCCCGCGCTGAAGCTGCGCGCCTACGCCGACAATTTCCGCTACGACCGGGTCCGCTGATCCCGGGCGCCCTTAGCTCAGTTGGATAGAGCAACAGCCTTCTAAGCTGTAGGTCGCTGGTTCGAATCCAGCAGGGCGCGCCAGGTTCGGCGCCGCGCGGCCGCCGCGCGGCGGCCGGGGGAGGGCCAGCCATGCAGCTTCGCTTGCCGCAGCGATCGATGCCCCGGGCGCCATGAACGACGTCGCTGCCCTGTCCGGCGATATGTCCGCCATCGCCTTCGCGCTCTTCCTGATCGGGCTCGGCGGCAGCGCTACGCATTGCGTCGGCATGTGCGGCCCCTTCGTCGTCGCGCAGGCCGGCCCGCGCGCCGAGGAGGGGAATCGCGTCCTCGCGCGTCTGCGCGGCGCCTCGCTGCTGCGCCACCAGCTCGGCCGCGCGACCACCTACGCGCCGACCGGCACGGGGCAGGCCGTCGTGACCGCGCGTCCCGACGCGGTCGCGACGTTCCGCGTCCATGTCGCCGCGCCGCGCGGACGGGGCGACAGCGTCCCCGTGACCTTCCGCGTCGAGGGCCAGGCGCGCGGCGCCTCGGCCAGCCAGGTCACCAGCTTCGTGTCGCCAAGGGGTTGAGGAGGAACGCATGCGCATGGCCCGCGCGTCCGGAAGCCCGATCCCCTAGATCTTCGTGGGATGCATGGGCCTTGTCCTCGTGGTGAACGCCGGCATGGTCGCTGCCGCGATCTCGACCTATTCGGGGCTCGCGCACGACAACGCCTTCGGGCGCGGCCTCGCCTACAACCGCCTGCTCGAGGCGCAGGAGCGGCAGGACGGCCTCGGCTGGCGCGTCGATGTCGAGCTCGGCGCCGCCGACGGTGGAGATGGCGCCCGCGTCGTGCGCGTGCGGCTCGTCGATGCCGGTGGCGCGGCGCTCGCGGATGGGCGCGCCACGCTCGCGCTGCATCGCCCGGTGGAGCGCGTCGCGCCCGGGCCGGTCCCGCTGGAGCCGACCGGCCCGGGCGCGTTCGAGGGCCGCGTCGTCCTTGCGCGCACCGGGCAGTTCGACGCGCGCGTCGCGTGCTGCGTGGCGCCGACCGCCTCGACGCGACGCGCAGGATCGTCGCCCGATGAGCGCGACCGCGGCCGCCCTTCCCATGCCCGCGCCGGCGTCGGCGGCCGGGGCGCAGGCGCGCTGCGCGCATTGCGACGCGCCGCTGGCGACCACCCAGTCCCGCTTCTGCTTCCATGGCTGCGAGGCTGCGGCGGAGCTCGTCGCGGGCATGGGGCTGGGCGCCTTCTACGCCCGCCGGCTCTCCCTCGCGCCCGGCGCGCTGCGCCCAGCCTCCGCTGCCGAGGATGTCGGGGCCTTCGTGCGGTCGGAGGGCGCGGGCAAGTCGACGCTGGAGCTCCATGTCGATGGGCCTTGTCTGCGGCGCCCGCGCCTGGCTTGTGGAGACCGCGCTCGCCCGCGACCCGGCGATGCGACTGGCGCGCGCCAACCTGTCGACGCGCAGGCTCGCGCTGGAGTGGGAGGGA
>VGDA01000690.1 GCA_016869915.1 Alphaproteobacteria bacterium | reverse complement strand
ATGCGCGGCAGCGGCGGCTCGGGCTTGCGCGGGTCCTCGGCGTTGGACAGGCCGTTATGCCCGCCCGCCAGCCACGGGTCCTCGTAGACCACCGCGCCGAGGCCGTTGCGGAACTTGTGGTAGGACCGCTTCCACAGCGCGCGGAAGGCGCGGGCCGAGGAGATGATCGGGTAGTAGTAGACGCCGTAGCGCGCGCAGATCTCGGCGACCTTGTAGGGCATCCCCGCGCCGCAGGTGACGCCGTGCACGAGGCCCTGCGCGCCCTCGAGGATGCCGTGGAGGATGCGCTCGGCGGCGGCCATCTCCCACAGGATGTTCATGTGGATGCGGCCATTGCCGCCGGAGGTCTCGTGCGCGATGCGCGCCTGGGCGATGCCGCCGCGGATCGAGTGGGCGATCAGCTCCTCGTGGCGCTCGCGTCGCGTGCGGCCGTGGTAGAGCTGCTCCACCAGCCTGCCATCGGCGTCGTAGGAATCCGCGTTGACGCCAGAGAAGGTCCCGACGCCGCCGGCGCGCGCCCAGGCGCCCGAGCTCTCGCCGTTCGACACCGAGATGCCCTTTCCGCCCTCCACCAGGGGAAGGACCTCGCGTCCGGAGATGACGAGCGGCTTAAGGGCAAACATGAAGGCGGTTTCCCGTCTGGCGTCCTGGAGCAGGGAGGCTAGCGTCGTAGCCCGCGGCTTCGCGCGCGGTGGACGTTCCTAGCGCAGCCCCGGCGGGTTTGAAAGGCCCGCGCGTCCGCCGGGTCGCGCCCGTCTCACGCGATGGCGGCGGCGATCGCGCCGGGCACGTCGCTGATCAGGCTGTCGGCGCCCCAGCCGCGGATCTCGACCGCGCGCGCGGCGTCGTTGACGGTCCAGGCGAGGACGGGGAAGCCGTGGCGATGCGCCTCCTCGACATGGGCGCGCGCGAGGTGGCGGAAGCCCGGATGGATCGTGGCGCAGCCCAGCGCGCGCGCGGTGCCGATCCAGTCGCCCTCGAGCCGCTCGGCCAGGTAGCCGCGCGGCAGGGCCGGCGCCGCCTCGCGCGCGGCCTCGAGCGAGGCCGCCTTGAAGGACGAGATGACGGGCAAGGGCGCGCCGGCGGGCCAGCTGCGCGCGACCACGGCGAGCGCCAGGTGGCTCGTCTCGCGCTCGAGGCCGGGGCAGGGCTTGACCTCGAGGTTGAAGCCCATGCCCAGCGACAGCAGCAGGGCGAGGGTCTCCTCCAGCGTCGGGATGCGCTCGCCGCGGAAGCGGTCGCCGAAGACCGCGGGGCAGCCCGCGTCGATGCGCGAGAGCTCGGCCAGCGTCATGTCGCGCACGGCGCCGCGCGCGTCGGTGGTGCGGTCGACCGTCTCGTCATGGATGAGCACGGGCACGCCGTCGCGCGTCAGCTTGACGTCGAACTCGACCCAGCTCGCGCCCTCCTCGTGCGCGCGGCGCAGGCCGGCCAGCGTGTTCTCCGGCGCGTTGGTGCGCGCGCCGCGATGGCCGATGATCGTCGGGACCTGCATCTGCCTGCTCCTCAGGTGGCGAAGGGATCGGCGACGCGCGGCCAGTAGGGCAGGCGCCGCTTCGTGTAGGGGATCGACTCGAAGCTCGGCGCGATCGACCCGGGC
>VGDA01000689.1 GCA_016869915.1 Alphaproteobacteria bacterium | reverse complement strand
GCTCCAGGGCATCAAGAAGGGGATCGTCGAGCTCGCCGACATCGTCGTCGTGAACAAGGCCGATGGCGACCTCGCCGCGGCGGCCGGCCGCGCCGCCGCCGAGTACCGCGCCGCGATTCACATGCTGCGCCCGGCGCGCGCGGGCTGGACGCCGCCGGTGCTGCAGGTCTCGGCGCTGCGCGAGCAGGGGCTGGACGCGATCTGGGCGGAGATCGGGCGCATGCGCGAGGTGCTGGGCGAGGAGCAGTTGCGTGCGCGCCGGGCGCGCCAGGCGGTGGCCTGGATGTGGCGCGAGATCGAGGGCGGGCTGCGCGCGGAGCTCGCCGCCGACCGCCGTACATCGCCCATCCTGCCGGGGCTCGAGGAGGGCGTCGCAGGTGGCCGGCTGTCGCCCGTCGCGGCCGCGCGCCAGGTGCTCGGCGCCTTCCTCGGGCGCCGCCCGCCCGAGGCTTGACCGTCCCCGCGGCCTCCCTTAAAAGCGCCGCTCTCCGTGCGCGGAGGCTCGTCGGCCGGTCGCGCGCGCGTTCAGATCGAAGGAATACCGCGATGTCCCGTCGCTGCGCCGTCACCGGCAAGACGATCCTGGTCGGCAGGAACGTCAGCCACGCGAACAACAAGACCAAGCGCCGCTTCCTGCCCAACCTGCAGGTCGCCTCGCTGCTTTCCGACGCGCTGGGCGACAGCGTCCAGATCCGCCTCTCGACGCGCGGCCTGCGCACGATCGAGGCCGCCGGCGGCCTCGACGCGTGGATCTGCGCCCAGGCGAAGTCGAAGCTGGCGCCCGAGCTGCTGAAGCTGCGCACGCGCATCGACCGCGCGAAGCTGCGCAAGGCCGCCGCCTGATCCCTCCTCCCTGGAGGAGCAAGGCCGGAGGGGCCGTCGCGGGAAGCCGCGGCGGCCCCTTCGCTTTCGGGCACGGCCCGCCCGCGCCGCCTCAGCCCGGAAGGGCGAAGCAGAGCAGCAGGGTCCGCTGCAGGAGCCGCCTGTAGTTGTCGTCCGAGAGCAGGTAGACGAGCGTCGTCCCGTCGGGCGCGCGCAGGGCGGAGATGCCCTCCAGGTTGTCCACGAGGGCGGGATCGTCCCAGCGGCCGAGTTCCCGCCCCTCCAGCCGGCCGCCCGCCAGGCAGGCCTGCCGCTCGACCACGACGATGCGCGCGGAGAAGCTCAGCATCGAGAGGCGTCGCTGCAGGACGAGCAGCCTGCCATCGGGCGCGATGCACGCGCCCGTCGGGGCGAAGCCCTCGTCGGCGAGCGTGACCCCGCGCCACGCCCCGCCGTCATGGATCCAGCCGCGATGGTCGCCGCGCATGTCGCGCAGTTCCTCCGCGAAGGCGATCACGGTCCCGTCGGGCCAAGCCGCCAGCGCCTCGATGCCGCCATTGCGCGGCGCCCCGGCGAGGCCGGGAGGCTCATCCATCCTGCGAGGCCTGCCGGAAAGAAGCCCGCCGCCAGAAGGATAGCGCAGGATCCTGTGGTCGCGCTCGAACGACACGAGGAAGCCGCCATCGGGCATGGCGGCGAGTCCCTCGGCATCCGCCTGCGCCCCGGCCAGCGCCTCGCCATCCTCGCCACGAAGGCGACCGAGAAGGGTGCCGGCCAT
>VGDA01000688.1 GCA_016869915.1 Alphaproteobacteria bacterium | reverse complement strand
CCCCGCGACGCCCTTCGTCGCCGACTTCGTCGGCACCATGAACTTCCTCGACGGCCACGTGGCAGCGCCCGGTCGCGTCACCCTCGGCGGCCTGTCGCTCGCCTGCGACACCGGCGCGCTTGCGCAGGGGCAGGCCGTCCAGGCCTGCCTGCGGCCCGAGGACCTGCGCGTGCGCGGCGTCGACCCCGGCACGCCGAACGCGATCCAGGTCTCGATCGCGGAACTCGAGTTCCTCGGCGCCTTCGTGCGCGCCACGCTCGAGCCGGCCGGCGGCGGGCCGCGCATGCTGGGCGACTTCTCCTCCAACCTCGTCCGAGACCAGGGCCTCGCGCCCGGCCAGAGCCTGAGCGTGGCGCTGCCGGCCGACCAGCTCGTCGTCTACGCGCGCGGCTGATGGCGGGCGGCGCCAGCCCGTCGAGGGGCGCGGCCCGGCTGAGGCCGGCGCGCGACGAACTCGTGATGCGCGGCCTGCTGGTGCTGCTCGGCGCCTGGCTCTTCGTCGCCGTCGCGCTGCCGCTCTGGACCCTGCTGTCGAAGAGCTTCCACGACTTCAACGGCAACTTCGTCGGCCTCGCGAACTACGCGCGCTACGTGTCGACGCCCTCGCTGCTGGCGTCGTTCTGGAACTCGCTCGCGATCGCGGTCGTCACCACGGCGATCGTGATCCCGCTGGCCTTCGTCTACGCCTACGCGCTGACGCGCTCCTGCATGCGCTTCAAGGGCCTCTTCCAGGCCCTCGCGCTCATCCCGATCCTCGCGCCCTCGCTGCTCGCCGCGATCGCACTCATCTACCTCTTCGGAAACCAGGGCTTCCTCAAGTCCTGGCTCTTTGGCGGCACGATCTACGGCGCGACCGGCATCGTGGTCGCTCAGGTCTTCTACTGCTTCCCGCATGCGCTGATGATCCTCGTGACCGCGCTGTCGATGGCCGATGCCAGGCTGTACGAGGCCGCCTCGGCGCTCGGCGCGTCGCGCACGCGGACCTTCCTCACCGTCACGCTCCCAGGCGCGAAATACGGCGTGGTGAGCGCGTGCTTCGTCGTCTTCACCCTCGTGATCACGGATTTCGGCATCGCCAAGGTGATCGGCGGCCGCTTCAACGTGCTCGCCACCGACGTCTACAAGCAGGTCGTCGGGCAGCAGAACTTCGAGATGGGTGCCGTCGTCGGGATGGTCCTGCTCCTGCCCGCGGTCCTCGCCTTCGTCGCGGACCGGATCGTCCAGCGGCGGCAGGTCGCCGTGCTGTCGGCGCGCGCCGTGCCGCTGGAGCCCAGGCCCTCGGCGATGCGCGACTGGATCCTCTTCGCCTATTGCGCCGTCGTCGCCGGTCTGCTGCTGACGATCCTCGTCGTCGCCGCCTGGGGATCGCTGATCAAGTTCTGGCCCTACAACCTTTCGCTGACGCTGGCGAACTACGCGTTCGACAAGTTCGACGCCTCGGGCTGGGGCGCGTACTTCAACTCTCTGCAGCTCGCGGCCTGGACCGCGGCGATCGGCACGGCCGTCGTCTTCCTCGGCGCCTACATGGTCGAGAAGAGCAGGGGCTTCGGCGCGGCGCGCGGCGTGGTGCAGCTCCTGGCAATGCTGCCCCTCGCGGTGCCCGG
>VGDA01000687.1 GCA_016869915.1 Alphaproteobacteria bacterium | reverse complement strand
AGCCGAGCTCCATGATGCAGGCGGCGCCGCGCACGTCCGCGCCCGCCTTGCGCAGCAGGGTGATCGCGGCCGCGAGCGTGCCGCCGGTTGCGAGCACGTCGTCGAGCACGACGACGCGCTGTCCGGGCCGCACGGCGTTGTCGAGGATCTCGATCGTGTCCGTGCCGTATTCGAGGTCGTAGGTATGGGGCAGGGTGCGGCCCGGCAGCTTGCCGCGCTTGCGCACCATGACGAAGCCGCAGCCCAGCGCCAGCGCGAGCGGCGCGGCGACGAGGAAGCCGCGGGACTCGATCCCGGCGAGGAGGTCGGGCCGGTGCGGGCGCACGAGGTCGCCGAGGCCGTCGATGCAGGCCTTCCAGGCGCGGGCATCCGCGAGCAGCGGGGAGATGTCGCGGAACAGGATGCCGGGCTTCGGGAAGTCGGGGACGTCCCGGATATAGGCCTTGAGGTCCATGGCGCGCTGCCTCGCGAGGAGCTGGATTGGGGCGCGGATCCTAGTCGCAACGATGCCGGCGGTTCCAGCCCGCGTCCTTTTCCCCTCGCGTGGTCGCGCGCGGGGGCTCGTTTACCTTCGGTTAGGATTGCGGGGCTAGCGTCCGATGCGTTCGGTTAAGGAGATCCCAATGACGCAGGCGCTCAGGCTCGGGGACGTGGAGAGGTTACTGGCGGATGGCTCGCCCGGCTCGCGCTCTGTGGTCGCGAGCGCGGTGGCGCGCATGGGCGAGGTGCCGGCGCTTTCCGCCTCGCAGCGCGAGGCCTGGGAGCACGTGGTGCGGGTCTTCGCGCGCGACGCCGAGCTCGTCGTGCGCGCCGCGCTGGCCGAGGAGGTCAAGTCGAGCACGGGCCTGCCGCGCGACGTCGCGGAGAAGCTGGCGCGCGACGCGATCGACGTGGCGCGGCCGATCCTCGGCTTCTCCGAGGCGCTGTCCGAGGAATTGCTGGTCGAGCTCGCCGCTGCGGGAGGACCCCAGCGCCAGGAGGCCATCGCCGGGCGGCGCAGCGTGTCCCCGCCGGTCAGCGGCGCGCTGATCGCAAATGCCGAGGCCCCGGCCGTCGCGCGCCTCGCCGCCAACGAGGGTGCGCAGATCGCCGTCGGCGACTTCGAGCACATGCTCGAGCGCTTCGCGGAATCGTGGCAGGTCGTGCAGGGCGTCGCAAAGCGTCGCCAGCTGCCGCCCACGATCGCCGAGAAGGTCATCGGCCTCGTCGCGCGCAAGCTCAACGTCGACCTCATCAGGCGCCATGCGCTGCCCCCGGCGATCGCCGCGAAGCTGATCGAGCATGCCCGCGACAAGACCACCGCCGGCTACGCGGCGATCATCGGCCGCGCGGAATCCTCCCGCGCGCTGGCGCGGCAGATGAACCAGTCCGGCAAGCTCACGCCCACCGCCGCGATACGCTCCCTGTGCATGGGCGACCAGGCCTTCTTCGAGGCCGCGATCGCGATGCGCAGCGGCCTCGCCGCCGACGCGGTGCAGGAGGCATTCGCGGACCCGGCGGGGACGGGGCTCGCCTCGGCCTGCCAGAAGGCCGGCATCCCCGGGAACCAGATGCCAGTGGTGCGCGCGGCGCTGAAGGCCGTCGCGGACACGCCGTTCGAGGGCG
>VGDA01000686.1 GCA_016869915.1 Alphaproteobacteria bacterium | reverse complement strand
CGAGCGTCTGGGCTGGCACTGGTGGCCGGGCGACGTCGCGATCAACACCGGGTCGGGCGCGCAGCCCGGCAGGTGCAACGATTGCGGCCCCTGCGAGCTCGGCTGCGCGCGCCGCGCCAAGGGCTCGGCCGACATCTCGTACTGGCCGGCGGCGATCGCGGCCGGCGCGCGGCTGGTCACCGGCGCGCGCGTCGCGGAGGTGACGCACGACGCGCAGTCGCGCGCCAGCGGCGCCGTCTTCGTCGACCGCGACGGCCGCCGGCACCGCATCGCGGCGCGCCGCGTGCTGCTCGCGGCCAACGGCATCGGCACGCCGCGGCTGATGCTGATCTCGCGTTCCGGCCGCTTCCCCGACGGGATCGCCAACGCCAACGGGCTGGTCGGGCGCGGCCTGATGCTCCACCCGCTCGCGCGCGTGACCGGCATCTTCGCCGACCCCGTCGGCGGGCATCGCGGCATCACCGCCGGCGCGATCATCTCCAAGCAGTTCTACGAGACGGACCGCGCGAACGGCTACGTGCGCGGCTTCAAGATGCAGGTGATGCGCAGCCACGGGCCCGCGCTCACCGCGCTCGGCAGCACCGCGGGGCGCTTGCCCTGGGGCGCCGCGCATCGCCGCCGCTTCGCCGAGGTCTTCGACCGCACGCTCGGCGTCTCGATCTGCTCGGACGACCTGCCCGAGCACGCGAACCGCGTCGAGCTGCACCCGACCCTCGCCGACGGCGACGGGCTGCCTGCGCCGCGCATGGTCTACCGCGTCGGCGCGAATTCGCGCGCCATCCTCGACGCCGGCATGGCCCGCGCGCGCGAGCTGCTGCGCGAAGCCGGCGCGCACGAGCTCTTCGACATGCCGCTCATCCGCGACGCGGGCTTCCACCTCATGGGCACCTGCGCGATGGGCGACGACCCGGAGACCTCGGTCGTCGATCGCTGGTGCGAGGCGCATGCGGTGCGCGGGCTGCACGTGATCGACGGCAGCGCCTTCGCGACCGCGGCCGCGCTCAACCCCACGAACACGCTCCAGGCGCTGGCCCTGCGCGTCGCCGACCGGATCGCCGGCCGCGCCTGACGGGCTTGCCCGCGCCGCGCGACCGGTCTTCACTGCGCCGGGGAAGACAGGGGGAGGACCGCATGACGTCGAACGCGCCGGCCATGGGCTGGGAGGAATGGATGCGCCACGACGCGACGAGCCTCGCGGGGCTCGTGCGCTCGGGGCATCTGCAGGCATTGGAGGTCGTCGCGCAGGCGGCGCGCGGCTTCGAGCGCGTCAATGGCAGGCTGGCCGGCGTGCTCGAGGTGTTCGAGGACGTCGTCGAGGATCCCGCGCGCGACCGGCCGGCCCGCGACGGGCGGCTGCACGGCGTGCCGGTCTTCCTCAAGGACCTCGGCTCGCGCCTGAAGGGGCGCAGGCAGGAATCCGGCTCGCGGCTGCTCGCCGGCAACGTCTCGAAGGACACCGACCCGCTGGTCGAGAACTTTCTGGCCGCCGGCCTCGTGCCGCTCGGCCGCTCGACCACGCCCGAGTTCGGCATGACCTTCGACACGTCGACGAGCTATCTCGGCCACGTCAACGTGACGCGCAATCCGTGGAACACCGAGCGCACGCCGGGCGG
>VGDA01000685.1 GCA_016869915.1 Alphaproteobacteria bacterium | reverse complement strand
CGACGGGCTCCGCGGGCGCCACGGCGCGCCTGCCGCCGCCGCAGGCCGCGAGCGCAATGGCCCCCGCGGCGAGCAGCAGCAGCGGCATCGCCGCGCGCCTCATGGCCGCACCTGTCCGGCGGGCTGGCGGCGCGCCGCCGCTGGCGCCTGCTCCGCGCCCTCGCCGCCGAGAAGCCAATGCCCGCGCAGCTGGGCGAGCAGGCGCTCCAGCTCGAGGGCCGTTTGTTGCGCCTGCAGAAGCACCTGCGGCACGTTGGCGGAGCTCGCCTCGACATTGCGCGCAATCGCCGGGAGCTGCGGGGTGGCGCGCGCGAGGTCCGCCGTCACGCTGGCGACGTTCTGCATCGTGCGCTCGGCGCGCTGGCGCAGCCCGCGCGTCATCGCGGTGGCCTCGCGCGCGGCGGCCTCGAGCTCGACGACGATCGCGCGTGCCTCGCGCAGGCGCTGGTTTGCCTCCTGCACGCTCGCCTCGACCTCGCGCACGAGCGTGTCGTCGTTGAGCAGGCGGCCGACCGCGCCCTCGCCCGCCTCGATGCGGCGGGTGAGCGCGCGCACGTCGCGCACCATCGCCTGCACCTCGCCGGACGGGTCGTTCACCTTCTCCGCGATCGCCGCGACGCTGGCGATGGCGCGATGCATGTCGGCGACGATCGGCAGCACGCGCGTTCGCACCTCGTCGATCATCTGCCCGATCCCCTCGGTGGGCGCGCGCTCGGTCGTCGCCGGGATCACGGCATAGGCCCAGTCGAGCGGCTCCTTCTCGCCCCGGCTCACGTCGAGGAAGGCGGCGCCCGCGACGCCGAAGCGCCGGCGGATGGTCGCCTCGGAATCCTTGCGCACGAAGGACGCCATCGAGCGATCGAGGGCGACCTCGGCGTGCATGCGCTGATCGGGCTCCACGACGATGCGCTTCACCTGGCCGACGCGCGTGCCGAGGAGCTCGACCTCGGAGCCGGCCGCCAGGCCCGAGAGGCCGTCCGGCGGCAGCAGGACGCGCAGCGGCAGCGGCGGGTCGAACCACGCGCGCAGCACGCCGGCCTGCAGGATGGCCGCCACGAACAGGACCATGGCGACCACGACGAGCGCGCCCACGGCTTCGTTGACGTAGCGGAAGCCCGGTCGCGTCATGCGCTCCTCTGGCCCTCGAAGATCTCGGCGCCGATGATGCGCAGGCGACGCGACACCGGCAAGCTCGCGTCGCGCCATACGCGCCTGTCGAGCGTCAGCCACAGCGCCGCGCCGCCCCGGTCGCGCAGGCGTCGCAGGGCGTTCACCAGCGGCCCGAGGAACTCGGGATCCGAGAGGTGCGGCAGCGGCTCCACGAGCACCAGCCGCGGCTGGCCCAGGAAGGCGCGCACCATGCTGGCCCGGCGCCTGTCCTCCAGCGTCAGGCGCGAGGGCGGGGAGAGCGGGATGCCCGGAAGGCCGAAATCGCGGGCGAGCCCAGCGGCCTCCGCTACGAGGTGCCGCCGGCCGCGCGTTCCGTGGTGCAGGCGCTGGAGGAGGACGTTGTCCACGGTCGGGATCTGGTCGATCCACGCGCCGTCCGGAAGCAGCCGCCCCATCAGGCCACGCAGTGCGTTGGAGGTATCGGGCAGCGCGGAACTCCAGTCGTGGCCGAGG
>VGDA01000684.1 GCA_016869915.1 Alphaproteobacteria bacterium | reverse complement strand
CGCATGGAAGGCCTGCACGAGATCTCGCCGGCCGAGGTTGAGGAGATCGATCGCGCGCTTGCCCACCTGCGCGCGCTCGGCGAGGTCGACTTCCCGCGCATGCGCGCGTCCGACTTCCCGTTGCCGACGCTGGGGCCGCGCCTCGCCGCGCTGCGCGACGAGTTGCGCCATGGCCGCGGCTTCGCGTTGCTGCGCGGCCTGCCGTGCGCGCGCTGGCCGGACGACGACGTCGCGCGCATCTTTTTCGGCTTCGGTGCCCATGTCGGCCGCGCGACGACGCAGTCGCGCCAGGGCGAGTATCTCGGCCATGTCGTCGACATCAGCGACGTGATTTCCTCGGTGCGCGGCTACCAGCATGGCGGCGGCCAGAACATGCACAGCGATTCCTGCGACATCATCGGCCTGATGTGCGTGCGCGCCGCGAAGTCGGGCGGCGCCAGCCGCATCGCGAGCGCCGTCGCCATCCACGACGAGCTCGCGCGCAGCCGCCCGAACCTTCTGCGCCTGCACTACGACGGCTTCGTCTATCGCCGCAACGAGCTCGACGCCAGGCTCGGCGGCGGCGTCGTGGTGCCGCCGGTACCGATCGCGACCTTCTCGCGCGCGACGGGGGAGTTGTCCTGCTACCTCAGCACGAACTACGCGCTCAAGGCGGCGGAGGCGGGCGACGCGGTGCTGAGCGCCGCGCAGCGCGAGGCGATCGCCATGGTCCAGAAGCTGGCGACCGATCCCGACTTCTACCTCGACATGTCGATCGGCGAGGGTGACATCCAGTTCCTCAACAACCGCCTCGTCTTCCACGGGCGCACCGCCTACGAGGACTTCCCCGACCTGCCGCGGCGTCGCCACATGCTCAGGCTGTGGCTGCGCATCGATTCCTGGCCGCCGCTGCCGCAAAGCCAGCGGCCGCACAGCGACGAGGACCACGTGCTCTGGGAGCGCTTCCGCCGACCGCTGATGGAGATGCCGTCGCGCTTCCTCTCCGACGTGGAGCGTCGCCGCAGCGCATGAAGGGCGCGGAGGTCGATCTCTACGCGCCGGTGAAGGCCTTCCTCGAGGGCCAGGGCTATGTCGTCAAGGGCGAGGTCCGGGGCTGCGACGTCGTCGGCGTGCGCGGCGACGAGCCGCCAGTCGTGGTCGAACTCAAGCGCGGCTTCGGCCTCGACGTCGTCCTGCAGGGCATCGACCGCCTGGCGCTGACCGACGCCGTCTATGTCGCCGTCGGCGCCTGGCCGCGGCGGCTCGACGACGCGTGCAAGCTCTGCCGGCGGCTGGGCCTCGGCCTGATCGTCGTCGCGCGCGGGCGGCTGGAGGTCGTGCTCGACCCTCTGCCCTACGCGCCTCGGCGCAACCGCGCGCGCGCCTCGGCCCTGCTGGGCGAGCATGCGCGCCGCCGCGGCGACCCGAGCGCCGGCGGCTCGACGCGCGTGCCGATCATGACGGCTTACAGGCAGGAGGCGCTGCGCTGCGCCACGCTGCTGTCCGATGCCGGCGAGATGACCCTGGCGGCCTTGCGCGCGGGCGGCGCGCCCGCCGCCGCGAAGATCCTGCAGCGCGACGTCTATGGCTGGTTCGAGCGCCGCGGCCGCGGCACCTATGCGCTTTCGGAGGGCGGGCGCGCGGGGCTGG
>VGDA01000683.1 GCA_016869915.1 Alphaproteobacteria bacterium | reverse complement strand
GGGCGAGAGCTTGCGCGCGCCGATCAGGCGGCGCGCCTCGACGGCGGACAGGTCGCAGGGCTCGGTCATCGTGGTCTCCCCTTGGCGGCATCGTGGATGGCGTGCCAGACGCGCGACGGCGTCATCGGCAGCTCGACATGCGCGACGCCGTGCGCGGCCAGCGCGTCGACGACGGCGTTGGCGACCGCGGCGGCCGCGCCGTTGGTCGGCAGCTCGCCCACGCCCTTGATGCCGAGGATGTTGTTGGGCGAGGGGTTGGAGGCGATCGCGTGCGCGAACATCGGAAGGTCCGCCGCGCGCGGCAGCGCGTAGTCCATCAGCGTCGCCGCGACCATCTGGCCGCTGGCGTCGTAGCGCGCGTCCTCGAGCAGCGCCTGGCCGACGCCGGTGGCGTAGCCGCCATGCAACTGCCCCGCGAGCAGCATCGGGTTGACCACCGTGCCGACATCGACCGCGGCGACGAAGCTGTCGAGCCGCACGACGCCGGTCGCGGGATCGACCTCGACCTCGCAGAGCGCGACGCCCGTGGGCCAGGTCTCGACCGTGTCGGCGAAGTCGGCGCGGCCCTCGACCGCGCCGGCGCGCGCGACGAGCTCGAACAGGCCGATGCGCCGGTCGGTGCCCACGACGGCGAAGCCGCCATCGCGGAACTCGATGTCCACCGTCGCGGCCTCGAGCACCTCGCCCGCGCGCGCGCGCGCCGCCTCGATCGCGGCGTCGGAGGCGCGCTTGATCGTCGTGCCCGAGACGATCATGGACGAGGAGCCGCCGGTGCCGCCGCCGCGCGGGATGGTGGCGCTGTCGCCCTGGACGATGCGCACGCGCTCCGGCGGGACGCCGAACACCGCGGCGACGACCTGCGCGTAGGAGGTGGCGTGGCCCTGGCCCTGGCTCTGCGTGCCGGTGCGCGCCTCGATGATGCCGTCGGTGCCGATGGTGACGATCGACGTCTCGTCGCCCCAGCCGCCCGAGCCGTGGAGGTGGCAGGAGAGGCCGCGCCCGCGGCGCAGCCCGCGCGCGGCTGAGGCGGCGCGGCGCGTGGCGTAGCCCGCGTCGTCGCCCAGCGCCAGCGCCTCGTCCATCAGCCGCTGGAAGTCGCCGCTGTCGTAGAGGTAGCCGAGCGCGGTGCGATAGGGGAACGCCTCGCGCCGGACCATGTTGAGCCGGCGCAGCTCCACCGGGTCGCGGCCGGTGGCGCGCGCGGCCTCGTCGACGAGGCGCTCGACCAGGACGCCCGTCTCCGGCTTGCCGGCGCCGCGGAAGGCGTCGACCGGCGCGGTGTTGGAGAAGGCGCAGCGCATCGCGATGAAGGCGGCGGGGATGTCGTAGAGCGAGGTCAGCACCTTCGCCATGCCGCCGGTCGTGATCGTCGGCGTCACGGCGGAGACATAGGCGCCGTAGTTGGCGACCGCGTCGACGCGGATCGCGAGGAAGCGCCCCTCGGCGTCGAGCGCCAGCGCCGCCTGCGCGACGAGGTCGCGCGCATGCGTGTCGGCGAGGTGGTGCTCGCTGCGCTCCTGCACCCAGCGCACCGCGCGCCCGAGCTTCCGCGCGGCGAAGCAGGCCAGCGCCTGCTCGGGATAGGGAGGAAGCTTCGGCCCGAAGCCGCCGCCGACGTCCTCGCTGACGACGCGCA
>VGDA01000682.1 GCA_016869915.1 Alphaproteobacteria bacterium | reverse complement strand
TTCTTCGACGCCCCGGTGGGCCTGATCATGACCGTCGATCGCGCCCATGGTCACGGTCAGTGGCTCGACTGCGGCGCCTTCCTCGCCAACCTGATGCTGATGGCGCGCGAGGAAGGCCTGCACACCTGCCCGCAGGCCGCCTTCGCCAATCATCACCCCGCGATCCGCCGCGAGCTGAAGATTCCCGACAACGAGATCGTTATCTGCGGTCTGGCGATCGGCCACGCCGACGAGAACTCGGTGCCCAACAACCTGATCACCGAGCGCGCGCCCCTGGAAGACTTCGTCGCCTGGCATCGCGCCTAGGCGCGCACGACCTTGGCAGCGTAGCAGCCGGGCGCGGCGAAGTGGATGTGCAGGTAGGTCGCGCGTTCATCGGCGAGCAGCCTCTCGATCGCCTGCTCGACGATCGCGCCCTTGGTCAGCTCGAAAGCGACCATCATGCCCTCGGCGTCGAAGGCGCGGACCGCGAGCACGCGGCCGCGCAGCTGCTCGGGCACCGTGTCGACCTGGTCGAACGTCGTCTCGCCGGCACGCACGAAGATCGCGAAGCGCATGCGGTAGGGCGAGGAGACGGCGTGGTGCTCGTAGTTGACGAGGATTACCTCCTCGCCCGGCGTCGCGTCGGTCAGGCTGACACGGCACGGGCTGCCGTTGTCGGCGACGCGCCGTACGGCGCCAGCAGCCGCCAGCTCCGAGTCGGACATCGTGAACAGGTGGGTGAAGGACTCGGCCGGCAGGCCCTGGATACGGAAGCTCATGGTGTCACCTCGTGGTCGATGACGCGACCATGGGGCTTGCCGCGGACGCACGATATCCGTGTCGCGGCGTCGAATTGATGAGGCATGATGGCGGCCTGGAGGAGCGTTCATGACCCGCCTGACCCGTTCCGATCTGCGCGGCAGAGTCCAGACCGTACTGGGACCGATCGAGCCCGAGAAGCTCGGCCGCACGTTGATGCACGAGCACGTGCTGTGCGACATCCGACCCCCTGAGACGCGCGGCGAGAACGATCTCGGGCCGGAGATCACGCTGGAGAATGTCTGGCAGATCAACCACGGCCATGGCATCGCGCGCGCCGGTCGCAAGTACATGCTCGATCTCGAGGATGTCGCGGTACGCGAGGTCGAGATGATGAAGCGCGAGGGCGGCGACGCCATCGTCGAGCTGACCTGTGGCGGGCTTAGCCCCGATCCCAAGGGCCTGGCACGCATCGCAGCGGGCACCGGCGTCACCATCGTCATGGGCTGCGGCTATTACGTGAACGACTACCAGGATCCGCGCAATCACGGCCGCGCGGTCGACGATTTCGCGCGCGAGATCGTCGACCAGGTGCAGGTCGGCGCCTGGGGTACCGAAGTACGCGCCGGCATGATCGGCGAGATCGGTTGTCAGTCGCCATGGACCGAGTTGGAGAAGCGGGTCATGACGGCGGCGTTGATCGCGCAAAGGGAGACCGGCGCCTCGATCAACGTCCATCCTGGCCGGCACGAGGATCAGCCCCAGGAGGTCGCGGATTTCGTCGCGGCGAATGGCGGCGATCCGACGCGCATCGTCATCAGCCACATCGACCGCACGGTGTTCGATGTCGAGCGCCTGCTGCGGCTGGCCGACACCGGCGTCACCATCGAGTTCGACCTGTTCGGCCAGGAG
>VGDA01000681.1 GCA_016869915.1 Alphaproteobacteria bacterium | reverse complement strand
GCCGAGCCTGCACGACGGTCGCGACATAGGCGATGGCGAAGGTGGCGTGGGCGATCGTCACCGTCGTCGCGCCGCGCTCGGCTGGCCAGCCGGTCGCGCGCTCCAGGGCGACGAAGAGCAGCAGCAGCGTCACGCCGGCGAGGATCTCCGGCATGACCAGCAGCGCCGCGAGCGCGCTGCCGAGCGCGCCGCGCATGCGGAACCTGCCCATGCGCGCCATCGCGAGCCCGGCCGCCGCGCCGATGGCGGTGGCGAGCGTCGCGCTCGCCGCCGCGATCGCGACGCTCAGCCCCGCGGCGCGCAGCATGCGCTCGTTGCCGAGGAGCTCTGCGTACCAGCGCAACGAGAAGCCGCTCCAGCTGGTCAGCAGCGGCGAGTCGTTGAACGAGAACGCCACCAGCACGAGGATCGGCAGGTAGAGGAAGGAAAGGCCGAGGCCCAGCCCGACCAGGAGCCGCGCGCTCATCCGCGCGCCTGCAGCCGCTGGAAGAGCAGGATCGGCGCCGCGAGCAGCGCCACCATGGCGATGGCCAGCGCCGCGGTGGCGGGCCAGTCGCGGCTGGAGAAGAACTCGTTCCAGATGGCGCGCCCGAGCAGGTTCGCGTCCGGGCCGCCGAGCATCTCCGGCACGATGAACTCCGCGGTCGCGGGGATGAAGACGAGCAGCGCGCCGGCCGCCAGGCCCGGAAGGGAGAGCGGCAGCGTCACGGTGAGGAGCGTCGCGGCCGGATGCGCGCCGAGGTCGGCCGCCGCCTCCTCGAGCGCGGGATCGATCTTCTCGAGGCTGGCGTAGAGCGGCAGCACCATGAAGGGCAGGTAGACATAGACGAGGCCGAGCAGCACCGCGAAGTCGTTGTCGACGAGCTGCAGCGGCGCGTCGATGGCGCCAATCGCCTCCAGCGCCGCGTTGACCAGTCCCGACGGCTTGAGCAGCGCCGTCCAGGCGTAGATCCGCACGAGGAACGAGGTCCAGAAGGGCAGCATGACGAGCAGCAGCAGCGTCTCGCGCTGGCCGCGCGGCGCGCGCGCGATCGCCAGCGCCATCGGGTAGCCGAGCAGGGCGGCGAAGGCGGTCGCGAGCCCGGCCATGCGCAGCGACGACAGCAGCGCGTCGAGATAGACCGCGTCGCCCGCGAGCAGCCGCCAGGCGGCGAGGCCGGGCCGCGAGAGATCGAAGGGCGGCGCGCCCTCGACGGGCGTCGCGAAGCTGATCGCGAGCGCCATCGCGAAGGGCAGCACGAAGAAGGCGGCGAGCCACGCCACGGGCAGAGCGAGGATCGCGGCGCGCAGCCCGCGCGGCCAGAGCAGGTTCATGCAGGCACGATCGGCGCTTCGGCCGGGTCCCAGTCCAGCGCGACGGCGCTGCCCGGCTGCGGGCATGGATCGCGCGGCGCGAGGCTCGCCTGCAACTCGCGGCCGTCGGCCAGAACGACGCCGAGCGACACGCTCTCGCCCAGGAAGGCGGCGTGGCCCGCGACGCCCTGGAGCCGCCCGCCTCCCCGCGGCGCGAGGCGCATCGCCTCGGGGCGCAGAACGAGCGTCGCGGCAGCCCCGGCCGCCAGGCCCGGCGCCGCGACGCCTGCGAGCATGCCGAGCGCGCCCGCGTCGAGCCGCGCGCCGCCGGCGTCGGACTCAGCGAGGCGGCCATCGACGA
>VGDA01000680.1 GCA_016869915.1 Alphaproteobacteria bacterium | reverse complement strand
CTCAGGGACGCCGCGACGCTCGCGCGGCGCAAGGCCGCGTGGGAGAAGGCCGTGGCCGCCAATGGCGGCATCCACCCGAATTGCGGCATCGCCGACACGCGCCTGCTGCATCGCGCCCGCCACATGGCCGTCCCGGCCGTGCGCGGCGGCGGCCTGCATCCCGGCCGCGAGGTCTGGGTGCGCGCGCCGCGCGAGGCCGCGCGCTCGGGCTTCGTGCCGTCGAACCGCCACCGGCCGGGCACGCGCAAGGCGTTCTGACGCCGCGCGCCGCCACTCTCGAGGAGGCGTCCATGGCCGAACCGATGACCGGCGCGCGCTTCCTCGCCGAGGCCCTGCATGGCCAGGGCGTCACGCATGTCTTCTTCGTCGACGCGATCCTGCGCCGCGCGCTCGTCGAGTTCGAGGCGCTGGGCATCGTGCGCGTCATGGCGCATTCGGAGAAGGCCGCCGCCTACATGGCCGATGGCCATGCGCGCGCCAGCGGCAGGCCGGGCATCTGCATGGCGCAGTCGGTGGGCGCCGCCAACCTCGGCGCGGGTCTGCAGGATCCCTTCCTCGCGCGCAGCCCGGTGATCGCGCTGACGGGGCGCAAGGCGCCGGCCTTCCAGCATCGCAACGCCTACCAGGAGATCGAGCACGGCCCGCCCTTCGCCGCGACCACGAAGTTCGCCGCGCGCGTCGACGATCCTGCGCAGCTGCCTGGCCTCCTCGCGCAGGCCTTCCGCGAGGCGACGACGGGCTCGCCGCGCCCCGTGCATCTCGACCTCGCCGGGCTGCAGGGCGAGATCGTCGAGGCGGCCTCCTTCGCCGCGCCGCCGCTGCCCGAGCCGCGCTTCGCCGCCGCGCCGGCCTTCCGGCCGCTGCCGGATCCGGCGGACATCGCCGCCGCCGCGGCGGCGATCGAGCGCGCCGAGCGGCCGCTGGTCGTCTGCGGCTGGGGCGCGGTGCAGGCCGGCGCGCATGGCGCGGTCCTCGCCCTCGCCGAGGCGCTCGACGCGCCGGTCGCCACGTCGCTCGGCGGGCGCGGCATCCTGCCGACGACCCATCGCCTGTCGCTCGGCGTGATCGGCACCTATTCCGCGCCCTGCGCCAACCGCGTCGCGCACGCCGCCGACCTCGTCGTCTGGATCGGCACGGGCGTCGGCGACCAGGTGACCGCCGACTGGACGGTACCACCGCAGGGCACGCCCGCGATCCAGGTCGACATCGACCCCGCGGAGCTCGGGCGCAACCTGCCGGGCGCGCTGCCGATCCTCGCCGATCCCGGCCTCGCCGCCGCGGCGCTCGCGGCATCGGTGCGCAGGCGCCACGCCACGGGCTGGGCGCGCCACGCCGCGGCGCAGGTCACGGCCTGGCGGCAGGAGGTCGCGCCGCTCCTCGCCAGCGACGATACGCCGATCCGGCCGGAGCGGCTCTGCGTCGAGCTCTCGCGCGCGCTGCCAGAGGACGCGATCCTCGTCAGCGACACCGGCTATTCGGGAACCTGGACCGGCACGCTGGTCGACCTGCCCTCGCCGCGCCAGTCCTACCTGCGCGCCGCCGGGTCGCTCGGCTGGTCCTTCCCCGCGGCGCTCGGCGCGAAATGCGCCGCGCCCGGCAGGCCGGTCATCGTGTTCTGCGGCGATGGCGGCTTCCACTACCACCTTGCGGAGCTGG
>VGDA01000679.1 GCA_016869915.1 Alphaproteobacteria bacterium | reverse complement strand
CTGCGCGAGGCGGTCGGCGGGCAGCAGGACGTCGCCGCCGCGCTCCTGGCGACGATCGACATGGCACGCGGGCGCGAGCCGCCGAAGCCGCCGCGCCCGGCCCCCTGGTATCCCGACCTCACGCGCTTCCTCGCCGCGCAGGCCGCCCCGGAGACGCGCGCGGTCCTCATGGCGCGCGTGCGGCGCGAGCTCGCCGGGCCGCGCGCGCTGGGGCGCGGCGACGCGACCGCCGAGGCCGCGGCGCTGACGCGCGTGGCCGAGGCGCTGCGCGACGATGCACGAGGAGCCTATGCCGGCGGAGGCGGCGCGGTGGCGGCGATGGTGCGGCGCTGGCAGCGCCTCGACAAGCCGGGGGGCTTCGGCGACCTCGTCCTGCCGGAGGGCGAGCCCGCCGCGCGCTTCCGCGCCCTCGCCCTCTCCGAGGCCGAGGCCCGCGGCGAGATGCGCCGGCGCGCGGTCGCCACGCTGATGCTCGAGGCACTGCGCGAGGCGCCGGCGGCGGAGCGCGCCGGGCTGCGCGCGCTTGAGAAGACAATTAGGAGCTCTAATCTTATAGACGAGGCGCGCGATCTGATCCTGCGCGAGCTGTCAGAGGCGGGTTGACGCGCGGCGCGGGATCGGTTGCGATCCTGAAGTCGTCCGAAGAGCGGGTTTCCAAGGGGCTTCATGTCGCGAGACAACGCTGGCACTCCACCGCGCGCGGCAGAGACGACCGGGCCGCGCAAGTCGCCGGCCGAAATGAGGTTCGTGCTCTCCCGCCACGAGCTCTTCGCGACCAGGCGCGGCGGCGCGCGCGCCGACCTCGCGATGCAGGACCTTTCCGGCGTGTCGCTTCCCGGGGTCAACCTCGCGGGCGCGAAGCTCACCGGGACGGATTTCTCGAACGCGGACCTGCGCGGCGCCATCTTCGACAAGGCCGACCTGTTCACCGCCAACTTCGCGGGCGCCGACCTGACCGGCGCCTCCTTCGTCGATTCCGACATGCGCGGCGTCGTCCTGCGCGGCGCGAAGATGCAGCAGGCCAAGCTCCGCAACGCCGACATGCGCGCGGGCCGGCTGCTCGGCGCCTCCGGCGGCGCGGCCGGCGCCGGGGGCGGCGGCGGCACGAGCGGCCGCGCAGACCTCGCGGGCGCCGACCTGGCCGGCGCGGACCTGGAGCGCGCGCAGCTCGCCGAGGCGGTGCTCACCCACGCGAACCTCACCGGCGCGCGGCTCGACGGCGCCGACCTGACGCGCGCCAAGCTGGCAGGCGCCCAGCTGCGCGGGACCCAGCTCAATCGCAGCGTCGCCGCGCGCGCGGACATGTCTGGCGCCGACGCCACGGGCGCGGCGATGGTCGGCGCCGACCTCTCCGGCGCGGCGATGATCGACGCGCGCATGGCGAACGCGGACATGCGCGGCGCGAAGGTGGCCGGCGCGAACTTCGAGGGCTCGGACCTCTCGGGCGTCGACCTCGCCGGCGTCGACCTGACCTCCGCGCTGATGAGCGGCGTGCGCACGACCAAGCCGATCGACCAGCTGCCCGCCGCGATCCGCGAGACGATCGAGGGCCACCACGCCTGGGCGGCGAGCCAGGGGCGGCGCGGCGCGCGGGCAAACCTCGCGGGCAAGGACCTACGCGGCGTCGACTTCGCGGGCATCGACCTCAGCGGAGCGAACTTCTCCAGCTG
>VGDA01000678.1 GCA_016869915.1 Alphaproteobacteria bacterium | reverse complement strand
CTTCCCCATCATCCAGACCGCCGTGACGCGCCAGCCCGAGGGCAAGCCCGACCACCCCGTGTTCCTGCCGGAGCAGCGCATCTCGGTCGAGGACGCCGTGAAGGGCTACACGGTGAACGCCGCGGCCGGCGCCTGGCGTGATCGCGACACCGGCACGCTCAGCCCCGCCAAGTACGCCGACTTGATCGTGCTCGACCGCGACATCTTCGAAGTCGCCCCCCACGACATCGCCGGCACCGAGGTGCTGCTGACGATGCTCGCCGGCAAGGCGGTGCACCGGGGCGCGGGGTTCGGGGGCTGAGGTTACAGGCGTTCGTGCCCTGCATGACAGCGCGCACCCAACCCCTCTCCCGCTTGCGCAGGGGAATCGCATTTGGCGTCGTTGACGCTTGCGCGGTTGAGCGAAGTGGATTCTGTGAGCTTCCCGATGGGATCGGGAGGTTTGGATGGATTGCTTTGTTTTGTTGTTCGAGGCAGTTCCTGACCCTCGTGCGGAGAACGCGCGCCACGATCTGTGCGAGGTTCTGTTCATCGCGCTGGCATCGATGCTGTGCGGGGCGGAGAGTTGCGCGGACATGGCGGAGTTTGGGCGCGCCAAGGAGCCGGCGCTGCGTCGTGTCCTTCGTCTGGAGCACGGGATACCGAGCCACGACACGTTCAGCGGGGTGTTCCGCCTGCTCGACGCGGAGCGCTTCGAGGCGGTGTTCCGCGAGTTCATGGCTGCCTTTGCGGTGGAGGTCGCGGGGCGGGACAGGGTGGTTGCGCTCGACGGCAAGTCGCTGTGCGGCGCCTTCGAGGCGGGATGCCGCGCGACGCCGCTGCATCTGGTCAGTGCCTGGGCGGCGGACGGCCGCCTGGTGCTGGGCCAGCGCAAGGCCCAAGGTCGAGCCGAGGTCGATGCGGCACTCGAACTGGTCGCCCTGCTGCGCCTGGATGGCACAATCGTCACCGCCGACGCCCTGCATTGCCACCGCGCGATGGCCGAGGCGATCGGCAGGAGGGGCGGCGACTATGCCCTGGTGGTCAAGGGCAACCGCGGCCCCATCTACGCTGCGGCCAAGAGCCTGGCCGATGCCGCCGATCCCGCCACGGCCGCAAGCCTCGCCAGGCGCGACCACGGCCGTTTCGAGGAGCGCCGATGCCTCGTCGCCCCGGTGCCCGCCGAACTGCAGGAACAGCTCGCCTTCCCCGGCCTTGCCGCCGTCGCTCGCATCGACAGCCTGCGCCGCATCGACGGACGCGAGGAATGCGCCACCAGATACGTTCTGCTCTCCACCATCCTCGAGCCGGATAGCGCTCTCAACGTCGTGCGAGCCCACTGGGGTATCGAGAACCGCCTCCACTGGGTGCTCGCGTCGTCTTCGACGAGGACCGCGCCAGGGCCCGAAAAGACAATGCCGCCGAAAACCTCGCACTCCTCAGGCGCCTCGCCCTCAACATCCTCCAGGCCGACACCTACAAGGCCTCCATACGACGAAAGATCAAGCGTGCAGGATGGCAGGACGACTACCTCATCAACCTCCTCGCACAAATGCGATAGCCCTGCCCGCAAGCGGGAGAGGGAGGGGCCCGGCCCGCAGGGACGGAAGAATGAGGGCCAGCGCCCGGGCGTCCCCCTCATCCTCCCATGGCTTGCGCCATGGGCCCCTCCTTCTCCCCGACGGGGAGAAG
>VGDA01000677.1 GCA_016869915.1 Alphaproteobacteria bacterium | reverse complement strand
CGTCCCGGCGCGCCATGGCCACGAGGCCGTCCGCCCAGGCCTGCTCGAAGTCCTGGCCCTCGTCGACCACGAGCGTCGCGAAGGTCCCGGCCAGGGCCGGCGCCAGGGCGAGGAAGGACGCCGCCAGTTCGTCGAACGCGCCCGCGCGGGACAGGTCGATCGCGGGCTTCCCGGCCTCGTGCAGGGTCCTGCGCGCGAGTTCGTGGAAGGTCACCACCATGCGGGGATCGGGCGCGACCAGGCGCATCGCGTCGGCAAGCGGGCGGTTGAAGCAGACATAGAGTGCGGCGCGCCTCGCCGCATGCGCGTCCTCGAGCAGTTGGAGCGCGAGCTGCGTCTTGCCGGAACCCGCCGTGCCGCGCACGCGCAGCCGCCACGGCTCGACCGAAAGCCGCCCTGCCCATGTCGAGAGGCCGCCGGACAGGCGCGTCGTGGACTGGCGCGCGGAGCGGCCGAGCACGCCGATATGCGGCGACGCGCCGACGGTGCGCGACAGGAACTGCCCGACGAGCGGGAGGTTCTCCAGGTCGGCATCCGACCAGTCGCGCGGGACGAGATCGAGGAGCCCCCGGACCACGTCGACGAGATCGCCGTCGCGATCGGCATCGACGACGCGCGCCGGATCCACCGAGGACGGCAGGACGCCGCGCACGCGCGACGCCGGCAGGTAGAGGAGGTGGTCGACATGCAGCTGCCGGCCGCCATTCCGCTGCGAGAAGCCGGAGCGCAGCGCGTTCAGGTTCCTCGTGACCTGGGAGACGACGCTCTTCGCGCGCGGCTCGGGCACCGCGTCGCCGGCGGCGCGTCGCGGCCCGTAGCGGGCCACGAGGTCCCCGCCGACCGCGGAGACCTCGGTGTCCTTCTGCTCGATCGCGAGCAGGCGCCCGAACCTGTTGGCGACGATGAAGTCGATCTCGCCATAGACCGAGCCGGACGATCCGGCGCGGGCCCAGTGGACGCCGTGGTAGATCGTGTAGCCGTCGTCGAGGCCGTCGCGCAGGCGCTCGAGCGTGCGCATCTCGGCGGACGGAACCTCGCCGCCGGCAGGATCGGGTGCGGCGTCCGACGGGACGATGCGCGCCATGGGGGCCTCCTGCGCGCCGCGGCGCCTGCCCGCGGCCGAAGCTCAGGGCTTGGCGGGGGCCGCGTCGGAGGCGAGGCGGCCCGCGATCGCCCAGTCCTCCTTCGCCACCTCGGCGAAGACGACATGGACGGCCTCGGGCGTGCTGCCGCAGATCTCGACGAAGCTGTCGGTCACGGCCTTGGCGAAGCGGCGTTTCTGCTCGGCGCTGCGGCCGGGGAACAGTTCGACTCGGATCATCGGCATGGCTTGGCTCCTCGCCCGGGCATCGGTTCCTGCGCGGCGGCGCGCCCCGGGTCGCGCCGCGCCGCCTCGCTGATTACCCCGGCATCGCGGGGCGGCGCCACCGGATCGGCACGGCCCGGCGTACCGCCGGGAGCGGTCGTGCGGCCGGGATGGCCGCGCCGGGGCGGAGCACGAAGGCATCGGGGCCGGGTCGCGGCGCGCCATGGCATGGACCCGCCCGCGCGCGATTGCCATCGCGCCCGCGACGCGCGACGCTCGCGCGAAGGCCCGACGAAACGCGGGGGGAGGAAGCCATGTGCCGGTGGATCGCCTATCTCGGGGCGCCGCTCAGGATCGACGAACTGCTGTTCCG
>VGDA01000676.1 GCA_016869915.1 Alphaproteobacteria bacterium | reverse complement strand
TCGACGCGATTGAAACCCTGGTCGAGACCTATCTTCAGAAGCGCCGCCCCGGCGAGCGCTTCGTCGACACCTATCGCCGTGTGGGCGATGCCCCGTTCAAGGAGCGCCTCTATGCCGCTGCTTAAGGACGGCCGCCTCGTCGAGGATCCCTGGCGCATCATCGACGACGCGTCGCCGCTGCCGGCGCGCGAGCCGACGATCGTGTCCTTCGCGCGCTTCCAGGCCGAGCGCGATCAACTGCTGGCGCGCGGCGCGCCATTGGGCGTGCGGTTGCGCAACAGCGATGCGATCGACGCACTCGCCGGCGCCATCGATCGGCTCGACCTGATCGCGCTGGAATTCCCGAAGTTCAGCGACGGTCGCGCCTACAGCCAGGCGCGCGGCTTGCGCGAGCGCCTGGGCTTCGCCGGCGAGCTGCGCGCCACGGGCGACGTGCTGATCGACCAGGCGCTGTTCATGCGCCGCTGCGGCTTCGACGCCTGGGAGATCGCCGACGCCGCGAAGGCGCCGCGCTTCGTCGAGGCCTTCGCGACCTTCAGCGTGTTCTACCAACCGGCCGGCGATGGCCGCGCGGCGGTCTCGGCGCTGCGTCGCTTCGCGTCGGCGGGGAGGGCATGATGCGGATACCGTTCGCCCTGCGCATCCTTTTGGTCGTCGCCGGCTTCGCATGTTTGATCGGCCCCGCGCTGCGTTCGACGTCCGGCTCCTCCGGCGACCTCAGCATCGCGGTCGTACGCGGCGGCGGCCCGCTGAAGTAGCGGTCGGGGCGCGGCACTGCAGTGGCGCGTCCTGTCATTCGTGCGCCGCGCCGCTGGAGTGGCGCGCCCCCAGCGGCTAGCGTACCCGCATGTCACTATCGCCCGACCTGTCGTCCCGCCTGTCGCTGCCGCTGATCGCGGCGCCGATGTTCCTTGTCTCCGGTGTCGAGCTGGTGGTCGCCGCCTGCGTCGAAGGCGTCGTCGGTTCGTTCCCGACCGCCAATGCTCGCACGGTTGAGGAACTTGATGCCTGGTTGACCACGATGCGCGCGCGCGTCGGCGAGGCGGAGCAGCGCGCCGGCAAGCACCTGGCGCCGATCTGTCCCAACCTGATCGTGCATCGCTCCAACACGCGGCTTGCCGACGACCTCGCCGTGCTGCTGCGCCATCGCGTCGAGCTGGTGATCGCCAGCGTCGGCAGCCCGGAGAATGTGATCGCGCCGCTGCACGACATTGGCTGCCGCGTCTTCACCGATGTCGCCTCGATGCGCCACGCCGAGAAGGCAATCGCGATCGGCAGCGACGGGCTGGTGCTGCTGACGGCCGGCGCCGGCGGGCAGACCGGCTGGGCCAATCCCTTCGCCTTCGTTCGCGCCGTGCGCTCGATCTGGGACGGGCCGCTGGTGCTGGCCGGCGGCATCGCCGACGGCCGCGCGCTGCGCGCCGCCGAGGTGCTGGGCTGCGATCTCGCCTATATGGGCACCAAGTTCATCGCCACGCGCGAGAGCATGGCGAAGGACGCTTACAAGGAGATGCTGGTGTCGTCGCGGCTCGACGACGTGCTGCTGACCCGTGCCTTCACCGGGCTCGAGACCAACATGCTCAGGCCCTCGATCGTCGCCGCCGGCGCCGATCCCGACAACCTGCCGGCGCGCGGCGGCATCGATGTCGCCAAGGACATCAACAGCGAGGCGCGCGAGC
>VGDA01000675.1 GCA_016869915.1 Alphaproteobacteria bacterium | reverse complement strand
CCGCCAGGTCGAGCGGCTCGAGCGCGAGATCGACGCGATGAACGAGAAGCTCGCGTCGCTCGACTCCTTCATCCTTCCGGGAGGATCACCCGCCGCGACCCACCTGCATGTCGCGCGCACCGTTTCGAGGCGGGCGGAGCGGCTGATCGTCGAGCTCGCCGCGAGCGAGCGCGTGAACCCGGCGGCGATCCGCTACGCCAACCGGCTGTCCGACCATCTCTTCGTGCTCTCGCGCCACCTCAACGAGGATGGCCGGCGCGACGTGCTCTGGGTGCCCGGCTCCAATCGCTGAAGCGTCAGCGCCGCTTCCTCGCCGCCGGTCCCGCCTTCCGCGGCTTCGCGCCAGGCCTCGGCTTCGCGCCAGGCCTCGGCTTCGCGCCAGGCCTCGGCTTCGCGCCAGGCCTCGGCTTCGCCCGCGGCCTCGGAACCGGCGCGCGCCCAGGCTTCGCGCCGCGCTTGGGGCTCGCCTTGGCCTTGGGCGTGGCCTTGGGCGTGGCCTTCGGCTTCGGCCTGGGCCTCGCCCGCGGCACGGGCTCGGGCACGGGCTCCTCGACGGGCGCGTAGACGGGACGCGTGCCGGGCGGCATGCGCACCGTCCCGAGGCGCTGCGCCATCACGGGCCCGAAATCGGGCAGGCCGAGGACCTGGCGCGCGCGCTCCCAGTAGTGGACACGCTCCTCGAGCCCGAGGAAGCCGCCATTGATGCGGCGGGTGATCTCTCGGAAGCCGTTCTCGCTGTCGGCGTCGGCGAGCGTGTTGAGGCCGCGCGAATGCCAGAACCACGCCGCGGCGAGGCAGCCGGTCGCGGGATCGAGCATGCGGTCCGGATCGCTCTCCAGGCCCATGCCCAGCGCCTGGCCGGCCTTGCGGTAGTTCTCGCGCCCGGTCACCTGGATCGGGCCGCGCCCGCGGAAGCGCCAGCCGTCGCCGCTCGCCTCGTCGCCGTTGAGCATGCGGTTCGCATAGACGCGGTTGGCGATGCGCTCGGGCTGGCGGTCATAGGCCTGCGCCTCCGCGTCGCTGCGGAAATGCCGCGGGAAGACCTTGCGAAGGCCGTCCCACGCATAGTTCAGGTTCTCCTGCACGCGGCGCAGCTGGCCGGATTCATGCGCGAGCTGGGCCAGGAACGCTGCCTGCCGCGCGGGCCTGTCGATCGCGTAGCGCTGCATCGCCTCGCCGAGCGGGCGGAGATACTGGGCCACCGCGGGCGCGGCGTTGGGCATGATCGCCAGCAGCTGGGCGCGCGTGATCATCTCGTGTCGACTCCCCTGCCGCGGCGCCGTTCCGGGAGCGCCCGCTTCCTTTGAGTGTAGCAAAGTCCACGCGCGGGGTGGGGCCGCGCGGTGGGCGCGTTGACTTGCCCGCGGCCGGGCCCTATTTTGCGCGCGCCCATCCATCCTCTGCCATTAAGTGGCGGATTTTCCACAAGAAAAGAGCGTCAGCCGATGAAGGTCCTGGTTGGGGTCAAGCGCGTCATCGACTACAACGTGAAGGTCCGCGTGAAGGCGGACGGCACGGGCGTCGAGACCGCCAACGTCAAGATGTCCATGAACCCCTTCGACGAGATCGGCGTCGAGGAAGCGGTCCGCCTCAAGGAAAAGGGCATCGCCACGGAGATCGTCGCGGTGTCCATGGGCCCCGCGGCGGCGCAGGAGACGCTGCGCACCGCGCTTGCGATGGGCGCCGACCG
>VGDA01000674.1 GCA_016869915.1 Alphaproteobacteria bacterium | reverse complement strand
GAGCTTCATTCCCGAGGGCCAGGAGCCCTGGCAGTGGGCCGATCCGGTGTGGAGGCAGGTCGTCGACAAGGTCCGCGCCGGGCGCTCGCTCGCGCCGGCGTCGTGGCCGGGCGGGGCGCGCTGCGCCGTCGCGCTGTCCTTCGACTCCGACCACGAGACCGGCACGTTGCGCGAGGGCCAGACCTCGCCGGGCCGCCTCAGCCAGGGCCAGTACGGCAACCGCCAGGGCATCCCGCGCATCCGCCGCCTGCTCGACCGCCACGGGATCAAGGCGAGCTTCTTCGTGCCCGCCGTGGTCGCGAAGCTCTATCCCGACGAGCAGCGCGCCAATGTCGATGCCGGCCACGAGGTCGGCATCCATGGCTGGATCCACGAGCTCAACAGCCAGCTGCCCTACGACGACGAGCGCGACCTGATGCTGCGCGCCGCCGACGTGCTGGAGAAGACGTCGGGCAAGCGCCCCGTCGGCCTGCGCACGCCGTCCTGGGACTTCAGCCCCAACACGCTGCGGATCTGCCGCGAGATGGGGCTGCTCTACGATTCCTCGCTGATGGCCGACGACGACCCCTACGAGCTCGTCGAGGAAGGCGAGCCGACCGGCATCGTCGAGCTGCCGGTCGAGTGGATCAAGGACGACGCGCCCTACCTGAACATGCAGCGCTTCGCCGCGATCCGCCCCTACACGCCGCCCTCGGGCGTGCTCGAGATCTTCAAGGCCGAGTTCGACGGCGCCTGGGACGAGGGCGGGCTCTTCGTCCTCACCATGCACCCGCACATCATCGGCCATCGCTCGCGCATGTACCTGCTCGAGGCCCTCGTCGAGCACATCAAGGGCAAGGGCAAGGTCTGGTTCGCGACCCATGCCGAGGTCGCCGCCTACTGCAAGGAGCAGGCGAAGCTCTGACATCCGGCTCCCCCCGCGCTAGGATCGCGCCAGCGACCCAACGGGGGGAGACGAGATGAAGATCACCGATGTCGAGACCATCCTGCTGCGGCTTCCCGTCGTGCGGGAGATCGGCGATGGCTGCCAGACGATCTGCGTGATCCGCGTCCACACGGACGAGGGCATCGTCGGCATCGGCGAGGCGCATACCAACCCGCTGGCCGCGAAGGCGGTGATCGATTCTCCGCTCTACTCGGTCTCCGCGCAGGGCCTGAAGCACGTCCTCGTCGGCGAGGACCCGCGCGACGTCAACCGGCTGTGGGACAAGATGTACCGCCACAGCCAGACCTACGGGCGGCGCGGGCTTCTGATGCACGCGCTCTCGGGCATCGACCTCGCGCTCTGGGACATCCTCGGCAAGAGCGTCGGCCAGCCGGTGCATCGCCTGCTGGGCGGCGCGCGCAAGCGCGAGCACTTCGCCTATGCCTCGGACCTGTCGCAGCCGACGCTGGAGGAGACGATCGACCTCGCGCTGCGGCACAAGCAGGCCGGCTACCGCGCGATGAAGTTCGGCTGGGGCGCGCTGGGCAAGGACGCGAAGTCCGACATCGCCGTCGCCGCGCGGCTGCGCCAGGCGCTGGGCCCCGACTTCGACATCATGATCGACATGGGCTTCTCGGTGCCGCTCGACCACGCGATCCGGCTGGGCCGCGCCTATGCCGAGCACGACATCTACTTCCTGGAGGAGCCGCTCTCGCCCGACGACGTGACGGGCTTCGCCAAGCTGGTAGCCGCCTCTCCGACGCCGAT
>VGDA01000673.1 GCA_016869915.1 Alphaproteobacteria bacterium | reverse complement strand
AGTTTACCGCCGAGGATGGCGGCATCCTCGACGACCTGATGGTCACCAACCGCGGCGACCACCTCTTCCTCGTCGTCAACGCGGCCTGCAAGGCGCAGGACCTCGCGCACATGTGCGCGCGGCTCGCCGGCGTCGCGGTAGTCGAGCTCGCCGATCGCGCGCTGCTCGCCCTGCAGGGCCCGAAGGCGGCCGCGGTCGTCGCGCGGATGGCGCCTGGGACGGCGGCGATGAAGTTCATGACGTTCGGCACCGCGCGCCTCGGCGGCATCGAATGCTGGCTGACGCGCTCCGGCTACACGGGCGAGGACGGGTTCGAGATCTCCGTCGCCTCGTCCGACGCCGAGCGCCTGGCGCGGCTCCTGCTCGCCGAGCCGGAGGTGAAGCCGGTCGGCCTCGGCGCGCGCGATTCGCTGCGGCTCGAGGCGGGGCTCTGCCTCTACGGCCACGACATCGACGCGACGACCTCGCCGATCGAGGCAGACCTCGCCTGGTCGATCCAGAAGCGTCGCCGCGAGGGCGGCGGCTTCCCGGGCGCCGCGCGCGTCCAGGCCGAGCTCGCGAAGGGCCCGTCGCGCCGCCGCGTCGGCATCCTGCCCGACGGCAAGGCGCCCGCGCGCGAGCATACGGAAGTCACCGACATGGCCGGGCGCCGCATCGGCGAGGTGACGTCCGGCGGCTTCGGCCCCAGCGTCGGCGGGCCGGTCGTCATGGGCTATGTCGAGGCGGCGCATGCCGCCCCGGGCACGAAGGTGCAGCTCGTCGTGCGCGGCGTGCCGCGCCCGGCGACCATCGCCACGATGCCCTTCGCGCCGCATCGCTATTACCGCGGCTGATCTTCAGGGAACGACAGAGGGAGAGGAACCATGCCCGAGCTTCGCTACACCAGGGAACACGAATGGGTCCGCGTCGAGGACGGCGTCGGCACCTGCGGCATCACCGACTACGCGCAGAGCCAGCTCGGCGACGTCGTCTTTGTCGAGCTCCCGCCCGCTGGGAAGAAGGTCGTGCGCGGCGGCGAGGCCGCGGTCGTCGAGTCCGTCAAGGCCGCGAGCGAGGTCTACGCGCCGGTCTCCGGCGAGGTGTTCGAGTCGAACGCCGGCCTGCCCGACAACCCGGCGCAGGTGAACCAGTCGCCGATGGGCGATGGCTGGTTCATGAGGATTCGCCTGTCGAACCCCGCGGAGCTCGGCGAGTTGATGGACGAGGCCGCGTACAAGGCCTACCTCGCCACCCTGTCCTGAGGAGGATCGCGGCGATGCGCTACCTGCCCCACACCGATGCCGCGCGCCGCGAGATGCTCGCGGCGATCGGCGCGCCATCCGTCGACGCGCTCTTTCGCGACGTCCCGGCGTCGGCGCGCCTCGACGGCCCGATCGCGGGCCTGCCCACGACGAAGGGCGAGCTCGAGGTCGAGCGCCACATGGCCGCGCTGGCGGCCCGGAGCCGGCCCGCCGGCACGATGGCGAGCTTCATCGGCGCGGGTGCCTATCGCCACCACGTGCCGTCCTGCGTCGACCACCTCGTCCAGCGCGGCGAGTTCCTGACCTCCTACACGCCCTACCAGCCGGAGGTCAGCCAGGGGACGCTGCAATACCTCTTCGAGTTCCAGACCCAGGTCGCGATGGTCACCGGGATGGATGTCGCGAACGCCTCGATGTACGACGGCGCCACCGCGACCGTGGAGGCCGTGATGATGGCCAACCGCGTGACGAAGCGC
>VGDA01000672.1 GCA_016869915.1 Alphaproteobacteria bacterium | reverse complement strand
TCTTCTGGCGCCGCATCGAGGGCGATCCCGATGGCCGCGTCGAGGCCGCCGGCGCGCATGCGCTCTCGGTCGGCGACTGCGTGCCGCTCGGCCGCGACATCGTCCACTCCGTCACCAACCCGATCCCGCGCCTGACCGCGGCGCTGCATGTCTATGGCGGCGACTTCTTCGCCGACGGGCGCAGCGAGTGGGACGCCGAGACGCTGCGCGAGAAGCCCTACGATGTCGAGAAGAACATGCGCCTGTTCGAGGAATCGAACGCGCACGTCGCCGCGGGCTGAGCCGTCGCGCGGCCCGGCCCGCGGCCGCGTGCCTCACTTCTTCTCGATGTTCCACATCGGCGGCAGCGACGGCGTGACGATCACGCCCGACAGCCGGTCGGAGCGGTAGGCGACCGGGTTCCGCCACTGGCTGAAGTGGATGTAGGGCACCAGCTCGTAGGCCTTGCGCGAGATCTCCGCGGCAACGCGCTTGCGCGAGGCGAGGTCGGGCGCGAAGGCCCAGCTGGCGCGCAGCGCCTCGTAGTCCTTGTCGCAGGGCCAGCCGAACCATGCCCTCTCGCAGCCCATCGACAGCGCCGTGTGCGTCACCGGCGTCGCGGAGTTCAGGACCGTCGTGCCGGTGATGAAGATGTTCCAGCCGCCCTGCGCGGGCGGCTCCTTCTTCGCGCGGCGCGTGACCACCGTGCCCCAGTCCATCGCCTGCACGTCGAGGTTCAGGAACTTCGCGTCGCGCATCTGCTGGATGAGCACGAGGTTCGCGGGGTTGATGTACTGGTGGTCCGTGGCGTGCAGGATCGTGATCTTCTCGCCCTTGTACCCGGCGGCGCGGAATAGCGCCTCGGCCTTGCGGAAGTCCTTCGGCGCGCGATAGGCCTCGCTGCCGGCATCGGTCTCCATCGCCACGCCGCAGCCGAAGAACGAGTAGCAGACGGTCTGCAGCTTCGGGTCCGCGGCGATGGTGTTCAGGAAGTCCGGCATGTGCACGACATGCAGCATCGCCTGGCGCGCGCGCACGTCGTTGAACGGCGGGTGCAGGTGGTTGAGCTGGATGATCCCGGCCGTCCCCATCGCGGGATGGGTGTCGAGCTTCACCCCTGGCGTGCGCGCGAGCATCGGCAGGAAGTCGGGCAGCGGGTTCTCCAGGAAGTCGATCTCGCCCGCGATCAGCGCGGCCTGCGCGGTCTGCGGGTCGGGCATCCAGACGAATTCGACGCGGTCGACCTTGGCGACCTTGCCGCCGGCATGGCCCGAGGGCGGCTCCTTGCGCGGGACGTAGTTGGCGAACCGCACGTAGACGGTCTTGCTGCCGGGGACCCATTCGTCGCGCTTGAAGGCGAAGGGGCCGGAGCCGACGGCTTCCTGGATCTGCTGGAAGGGATCCACCAGCGCTTCCTTCTCGCGCATGATGAACGGCACGCTGGTGCCGCTCTTGGCGAGCGTGTCGAGCAGCAGCCCGTAGGGCGCCGAAAGGCTCCAGGCGAAGGTCCTGGCGTCGACGGCCTCCAGCCCCTGCGTCTGCGCGAAGAGCTCCCTTCCCGCGCCGTCGCGCTTGCCCCAGCGCTGCAGCGAGGCGATCACGTCGCGCGTCGTGACGGGGCTGCCGTCGTGGAAGCGCAGCCCCTCGCGCAGCGTGAAGCGGTAGGTCCGCCGGTCCTCGCTCACCGTCCAGCTCTCGACCATCTGCGGCTGCGGCCCGAGCCTGTCGTCGCTGGAGAAGAGCGTGTCGTAGATCATC
>VGDA01000671.1 GCA_016869915.1 Alphaproteobacteria bacterium | reverse complement strand
GAGCGCCCCGCCCAACGCGACGAGGTCGGCGACCAGCCGCGCGAGGTCGGGCAGGTAGGCCCATTGATGCGGCGCGGAGAGCCGCCCCGGCAGGCGCATCGTCCTGCCCGCGGCAGCGCGGCCGAACACGCGCTCGACGAGGCCATTGCGCAGGCCGGGCCCGAAGAAATCGCCGGAGCGCACCACCAGCGCGCGCATCCGGCCATCGTCGCAGGCGCGCTGGACCATGAACTCGAGCTCGGCGCGCAGCCTGCCCTTGCGCGTGGTCGGCTCCTGCGGCGCGTCCTCGGCGAGCGCGCGATCGGTCTGCGGGCCGAAGCCGTAGACATTGCCCGGGAAGACGAGCAGGGCGCCGGCCTCGCGGCAGGTCGCGACGATCTTGGCCGTCGCCTCGCGCATCCACGGGTCCCATTGCGGGTAGGGATAGGAGGTGGCGTGGACCACGACCTCGACGCCTTCGGCGGCGCGCGAGAGCGCGGAGCGGTCCTGGGCGTCGGCGGCGAAGGGCTCGAGCCCGTCCAGCGTGGGCAGGCGCGAGGGATCGCGCAGCAGGCAGCGCACCGCCTCCCCGCGCGCCGCGAATTCGCGCGCGACGGCGCCGCCGAAGCCCCCGCCCGCGCCGATGACCAGTATCCGTGCCCCCATGCCCGCACTTGACCACGCCGCGCCGCCCCGTGCCAGCCGCCGCGGCCACGCGCCCCACCATGCGCGCACGCCGGGAAGACACATGCCCCCCTCCGTCGCGCGCGCGTGGCGCGACAGACGCATGCCCCCTCCGTCGCGCGCCTCGCGGCGCGACAGACCCGTGCCCCCTCCGTCGCGCGCCTGTCGGCGCGCGCCACCTCCCCCACCCGCGCTGCCGCGCGGCCGGGGGAGGAGCCAGCCCATCCCGGCTCCCCTCCCGAAGGCGCGGCGGCTGCGATGCGCGGACCTGGCTCCCCTCCCGTCCGCGCGGCAGCGCGGATGGGAGGGGTGGCGCCGCGCGGCAGCGCGGCGACGGGGAGGGCAATGGTGCTGGAGGCCAGGCGACGCACCCGGCCTCTTCCGGCAGCCGCTCACGCCATGGTGCTAGCACCTGGGCGCATCGCGCCTCCGCCGACGGGACCATGGCCAACCTGACGCCGTCGCGCGAATGCTCCAGCCGATGCGCAACCGGAACAGGCTCGATCGGCTCATGCGGCGGCGCGCGTTGCGCCGCGCCCTCACGCCAGCCGAGGCCGCGCTATGGCGCCTGCTCCGCAAGCGAGCCCTGGATGGCAGGAGGTTCCGTCGCCAATTCTCGGTCGGCGCGCATGTCCTCGACTTCTTCTGTCCACGCGAGTCGCTCGCCATCGAGATGGACGGCGCGGCGCACGACCACGACGCGGCAGCAATGCGGGACGGAGCGCGGGACGAGGCGCTCGCGGCCCTCGGTATCCGGACGCTGCGGTTCGAGAACCGCCTCGTGTTCGAGGCCCCCGATGCGCTGATCGCCGCTATCCGCGCCGCGTTCATGGACGACGGCCGCGGCACTGGAGACGCTTGCCCCCTCCGTCGCGCGCCGGCGGCGCGCGCCACCTCCCCCAACCGCGCTGCGGCGCGGCCGGGGGAGGAGCCAGGTGGTCCTTCCCCGCTCCCCTCCCGTCCGCGCGGCAGCGCGGCGACGGGGAGGGCAATGGTGCTGGAGGCCAGGCGAGAAGCGGCGGCTTGCATCGCCCCCGCCGACGCCCGAAGACTCCGCCGCGCAATGACGGGAACGAACGGAGTCGCC
>VGDA01000670.1 GCA_016869915.1 Alphaproteobacteria bacterium | reverse complement strand
AGCGACTCTTCGCGAGCGGCAAGCACTTCGCCACGGATTTCCGCGACATCCCCTTCCACAGAATGTTCGAGGGGCTGGGCGGGCATGGCGAACTCGTCGAGCGACGCGAGCAGCTCGGGCCCGCGCTGCGCCGTGCGATCGCAAGCGGCAAGACCGCCTGCGTAAACGTGAAGGCAAAGGGCGTCATCAGCCCGATCGTGCTCGCCACGACCAGCAAGCGCGACAAGGCGTCCATCGAGTGAGGTGGCCATGGCAATCGTCTCTTCCCATACGCTAGACGCCGTCGAGGGCCTGCATGCGGGAGGCGTGAGGGTCACGCTGCGTCGGCTCGCCCGGGACGGCACCGCCACGGTGGTGTTCTGCACGCAGACCGATCCCGGAGGGCGCCTGAGCGAGGCGGTCGACATAACGCCCGAGCATGCGGATGCCGAATACGAAATGGCCTTCGCGACGGGCGCGTATTTCGACGCGAGGCCCGCGCCATCGCCGGGGCGACGGATAGTCAGGGATGTCGTCCTGCGCTTTTCCATGCCCGACCCCGAAGGTCGCTACCACCTGCCCGTCATCCTCGCGCCGAACGGCATGTCGGCGTGGTGGTCGAACTGACGCCGAGGAGAAAACGCATGTCCACGTCGGGACTGAACATGTCGCGCCGCATCCGGCGCACGCCCTACACCGACCGCGTGGAAGCGCATGGCGTGACCGGCTTCTCGGTGGTCAACCACATGCTCCTGCCGAAGGCGTTCGGCCGGTCGGTCGCGGAGGACTTCATCCACCTGCGCGAGCACGTGCAGATGTGGGACGTCTCCTGCCAGCGGCAGGTCGAGATCGCGGGGCCGGACGCCGGGCACCTCGTCCAGTGGATGACGCCGCGCGACATCTCGCGCGCCGTGCCCGGCCAGTGCCTCTACGTCCCGTTGATCGACGAGCGCGCGGGCATGATCAACGACCCGGTCCTGCTCAAGCTCGCCGATGACCGCTACTGGCTCTCCATCGCGGACTCCGACGTGCTGCTCTGGGCCAAGGGCCTTGCGATAGGGCGCGGCCTCGACGTGTCGGTCGACGAGCCGGACGTCTCGCCGCTCGCGGTGCAGGGGCCCAAGGCAGAGGACCTTATGGCATCCGTGTTCGGCGACGCGGTGCGCGAGATCCGCCATTTCCGCTTCGGCATCTTCGACTTCCGCGGCACCAGGCAGGTGATCGCGCGCACCGGCTACTCGCGGCCAGGCGGCTTCGAGGTCTTCCTCAGGGACGGCAGCCTTGGCCCGGCGCTATGGGACACGATCTGGAAGGCGGGGATGCCGCTGGGAGTCGCGCCGGGCTGCCCCAACGTGCCCGACCGCATCGAGGCCGGCCTGCTCTCCTATGGCAACGAGATGACGCGCGCCAACAACCCGCTGGAATGCGGGATGGGGAAGTTCTGCAGGACCGACGGCCAGGTCGAGCATGTCGGGCGCGATGCGCTCGCCAGGATCGCCCGCCAGGGCGTGGAGCGGCAGATCAGGGGCATCGTCTTCGATGGCGGTCCCTGCCCTCCCTGCGGCAAGCCATGGCCGGTCACGGCCGAAGGGCCAGACGGCCCTCGCATCGGCCAGGTCACGTCTGCCGGATGGTCTCCACGCCTCGGGCGCAATGTCGGGCTGTCGATGGTCGAGCGTGGACACTGGGATCCAGGCCAGCCGGTGACCGTCCTCAGCGTCGACGGGGCGGAAAGGCCGGGCGCCGTCTCCGGCCTTCCCTTCGCCTGAGGC
>VGDA01000669.1 GCA_016869915.1 Alphaproteobacteria bacterium | reverse complement strand
GAGCCCGCTCTCCGTGCGCCTCGACCTGCCCGAGGGTGCCGCGAACGCGTGCCCCTACTTCGTCGGGCGCCTCGTGCGCGGCGTGCGCAACGGACCGAGCCCGCGCTGGCTGCAGGACCGGCTGGTAGCCATCGGGCTGCGCCCGATCTCGGCGCTGGTCGACATCACCAACTACCTGACCTTTGACGTCGGCCGCCCGCTGCATGTCTTCGACGCGGCGAAGGTCGACCGCGGCATCGTCGTGCGCCTCGCGCGCCCCGGCGAGACGATCGTGACGCTCAATGGCAAGACCTACGCGCTCGCCGGCACCGAGACGGTCATCTCCGACGAGCGCGGCGCCGCCGAGGGGCTGGGCGGCGTGATCGGCGGCGAGAAGTCCGGCTGCACCGAGGCGACGACCGACGTCTTCGTCGAGGCGGCGCTGTTCGACGCGATCCGCACGGCGCAGACCGGCCGCACACACCAGATCGTCTCCGACGCGCGCTACCGCTTCGAGCGCGGCCTCGACCCCGAGGCCGTGGTCGAGGGCATGGAGGCGGCGACGCGCATGATCCTCGAGCTGTGCGGCGGCGAGGCGAGCGAGCTCGTCGTCGCCGGCAAGCCGCCGGAATGGCGGCGCGGCTTCCGCCTGCGCAAGGAGCGCGCGGCGACGCTCGGCGGCGTCGACGTCCCGCCCGCCGAGCAGCAGCGCATCCTCGAGGCGCTCGGCTTCGCCGTCGCCGACCATGGCGAGGCCTTCGAGGTCTCCCCGCCCTCCTGGCGCGCCGACATCCATGGCGAGGCCGACCTCGTCGAGGAGGTTGGCCGCATCTGGGGCTTCGACCGCATCGAGGTCGTGGCGATGCCGCGCGCCTCGGCGCTGCCGGCACCGGCGCTGACGCCGGCGCAGCGCCGCGTGCGCGACGCACGACGCGCGCTCGCCGGGCTCGGCCTCGTCGAGGCGGTGACCTTCTCGTTCATGCAGAAGAGCGTCGCCGCGCTGTTCGGCGGGACGAACCCCGCGCTCGAGCTGCTCAACCCGATCTCGAGCGACCTCGACTTCATGCGCCCGACGATCGTCCCGAACCTGCTGCTGGCGGCCAAGCGAAACGCCGATCGCGGGCTCGGCGACTGCGCGCTCTGCGAGGTCGGGCCGCAATTCGCCGACGACACGCCCGCCGGGCAGTCGATGATGGCGACGGGGCTGCGCTCCGGCTCGGCCGCGCCGCGCAGCTGGGGCGCGCGCGCGCGCGACGTCGACGCGCTCGACGCCAAGGCCGACGCGCTCGCGCTGCTGCAGTCGCTCGGCGCGCCGGTGGAGAACCTGCAGGCCACGCGCGACGCGCCGGCCTGGTACCACCCCGGGCGCTCGGGCTGCCTCAGGCTCGGCGCCAAGGTGATCGCCACCTTCGGCGAGCTCAACCCGCGCATCCTCGCCGCGCTCGACATCCGCATGCCCGCGGTCGCCTTCGAGGTTTCGCTCGACGCGGTGCCGCAGGCCAAGGCGAAGGCTGGCCGCGCGCGCCCGCTGCTGAAGCTGGCTACACTGCAGCCGGTGGAGCGGGACTTCGCCTTCCTGGTGGAGTCCGGGGTCGAGGCGGAGAAGCTGGTGCGCGCGATCCGCGGCACCGCGAAGGAGATCGCCGCGCAGGCGTCGATCCTCTCGGTCTCCGTCTTCGACGTCTACGAGGGCAAGGGCCTGCCCGAGGGGCGCAAGTCGATCGCGCTCGCGGTGCGGCTGCAGCCGGCGGAGCGCACGCTCACCGACGCGGAGA
>VGDA01000668.1 GCA_016869915.1 Alphaproteobacteria bacterium | reverse complement strand
TGGCGCCCCGCCGGTCGACGGCGGGGCGCCGCTCGCGACGCGGCGTCAGCGGATCGCGTTGATCTTGTCGACCATGCCGGCCGGCCAGTCCTTCGCGAACCTGGACTCGAGATAGGCCTTCTGCACTTGGGCGCGGAAGGCATCGACGTCGGGCGCGTAGACCTTCAGGCCGCGCTCCTTGAAGAAGGCCTCGAGCTCCGACTCGAGCTTGAGCTGGCGCTGGCGGCCGAGTTCGGAGGCGTCGTCGGAGGCCTTCTGCACGATGTCGCGCTGCGCCGGCGTCAGGCGGTCCCACACGCGCTTCGAGAACGCGACGTAGTTCTGGTCGACGAGGTGGCTCGTCAGCACGATCTGCTTCGTCACCTCGTAGAACTTGGAGTCGCGGTTCGTCGGCAGCGGGTTGTCCTGGCCGTCGACCGCGCCGGTCTGCAGCGCGGTGTAGATCTCGGTGAAGGCCAGCGGGAGCGGGTTCGCGCCGAGGGCCGTGCCGAGGAACAGCCACGCCTCGGTGTTTGGCATGCGCAGCTTGGTGCCGGCGAGGTCGGCCGGGCGGCGGATCTCCTTGTCGGTGCGCAGGTTCAGCTGGCGGCGGCCGAGATACATGACCGAGAGCAGCTTCACGCCCAGGCGGTCCTCCACCGGCTTCTTGAGCTCGTCCATGATCGGGCTCGCGAAGACCTTCTTCTGGTGGTCCGCGTCGCGCAGCAGGTAGCCGGCGGTGAAGATCGACCATTGCGGGAAGATCGTCGCCAGTTCCTGCGCCGAGGTGATCGACATCTCGAGGTTGCCGCGCGCGATCGCCTCGAGCTCGGTGCCCTGCTTGAACAGGGTCGAGTTGTAGTGCGGCTGGTAGGTCGCGAAGTCCTTCACCGCCGGGCCGAAGACCTCGGCGAGCGCGACGGAGCGCTGGTCGGTCGGCGTGGCCGGCGTCGACATGCGCAGGGTGAGGGCGGCCTGCGCCGCGGCCGGCGTCGTGCCGGCGGCGAGGGTGGCGGCGCCGATGCCGCCAAGGAACGGGCGGCGCTTGAGCGAGACTTTCATCGTGTTTCCTCCGGTCTTGGGGGAGTTCGCGGGGGCCAGACCATAACAGGTTCGGCGCGCGAGTTAAGCGGCGCGCATCGCGGCGGGGCCGTGCCACGGGGGCGGCTCAGCCCTTCCGGCGGCCTGCCACGTCGTCGAACCCTCCCTGCGCCGGGGTCTCGGCCCAGACGCGGAAGGCCGCCGAGGGGGACACGGCGCCCGTCGCCATGAGGTCGTGCCACGCGCCGCAGGCGTCGAGGAAGTGGTTCACGCCCACCGGCCAGATGACGAGGCTCAGCGCCTCGGCGAGCTTCGGCTCGGGCACGCCGCGGCGATACGCGGCGCGGATGTGGAAGCGCAGCCCGGCCTCGCGGCGCACCGCGGCATTCGTGGCGGCCAGCGCGAGGTCGACCAGCCCCGGATCGACGCCCATGCCGGCGACGAGCGCCTCGACGCCGGCCCCGTAGGCCGCTTCCGCGTCGAGGCCCGGCAGGTAGGCGCCCCAGTGCTCTCCCATGAAGGAGAGGTTGCGCGCGGCGGCCGCGTAGCCGACGAGGCGCGCGATGCCTTCCGCCATCGGGCGCGTGCCGCCCGCCTTCAGGAAGAGGTCGAGATGGTGCGTGCCGATCGCCTCCTCGACGGCGACGAGCACGGCCATCCAGACGAACTCCTTCTCGAAGTCGTCGAGGTGGCGCCGGCCGAGCGTCAACGCCCGGTACATGACGAAATAGGCCT
>VGDA01000667.1 GCA_016869915.1 Alphaproteobacteria bacterium | reverse complement strand
CTCAACGCGAGCCTGACGGACTGCGTGTTCGAGCTCGAGCGCGCGACGACCGCCGCCGAGGCCAACGCGCTCTTCGCCGCCGCGGCCGCCGGGCCGCTCGCCGGGATCCTCGCCCTGGAGGCGCGGCCGCTCGTCTCGGCGGACCATGCGGGCGACACGCGCAGCGCGATCGTCGACGCGGCCTCGACGCTCGTGACCGACGGGACGCTGCTCAAGGTCTATGCCTGGTACGACAACGAGATGGCCTATGCCTGCCGCATGGTCGACCTCGCCAGCCTCGCCGGCGCGGCCCTGTGAGGCCGACGCCGTGAGCGCGCCCGCTGCGGGGACCCGCGAGTTCCTCGTCGTCTCCGGCACCTATCTCGGGTTCACGCTGGGCGACGGCGCGCTGCGCATGCTCGTGCTGCTGCACTTCGCGCGCGCCGGCCTGTCGCCCCTCGCGATCGCGCTGCTCTTCCTTCTCTACGAGGCCGCGGGCATCGCCGCGAACCTCGCGGGCGGATGGCTGGCGACGCGCTTCGGCATGGCCCGCATGCTGGTCTCGGGACTGCTCCTGCAGGTGGCCGGGCTGCTGGTCCTGTCCGCGCTGCCCGCGGACCTCGGCGTCGGCGCGTCGATCGCATGGGTCGCCGCGGCGCAGGGTATGTGCGGCATCGCGAAGGACCTCGCGAAGACCGCCGGCAAGTCCGCCGTGCGCCTGTCCGCGGGCGGCGCGCCGGGCCGGCTGATGAACCTCGTCGCGTGGTTCACCGGCAGCAAGAACGCGGCGAAGGGCGCGGGCTTCTTCCTGGGCGCGGCGTTGCTCGAGGCCGCGGGATATCGCGGTGCGCTCTGGATCCTCGCGGCGGCGATGGCGCTGCCGCTCGCCCTCGCCGCCGCGGGCCTGCCGCCGCTCCTCGGCAAGGCGCGCGCCTCGCGATCCGTGCGCGCCCTGCTGTCGCGCGACGCGGCGATCAACCGGCTGTCGCTCGCGCGGCTGTTCCTGTTCGGCTCGCGCGACGCGTGGTTCGCGCTCGGCCTTCCGTTGCACCTGCAGGCCGCGGGATGGAGCATGGCGGCGGTCGGGGCGTGGCTCGCCGCCTGGACGATCTGCTACGGCCTCGCGCAGGCCGCGGCACCCGCGGCGATCCCGCGCAGCGCCGACGGGTTCTCGCGCGAGGTGCCTGCCGCCCGGCTGCTCGCCGCCCTGCTTGCCGGCGTGCCGGTCGCGATCGCCATGTCGCTCGCGACGGACCGGGCGAGCCCGGATGCCGTGCTCGCCCTCGGCCTCGCCGCCTTCGGCCTCGTCTTCGCCGCGAACTCCTCGCTGCATTCCTACCTCGTGCTCGCCTATGCCGGGCGCGACGCGGCGGCGGAGGATGTCGGCTTCTACTACGCGGCGAACGCCGCCGGCAGGCTGGTGGGCACGGTGCTCTCAGGCGTGCTCGCGACCTCCGGCGGGCTCGTCGCCTGCCTCTGGGGCTCGGCCGCGATGCTCGCCGCCTGCGCGCTCGCATCGATCGCGCTGCCTGCGTCGCGCGGGCCGCGGCGGGGCCCCTAGCGAGGGGCTTGCCGGGCGCGGGGCCGCGCAGGAGGATGCGCGCCATGAAGCTTTCTGTCCTCGACCAGTCGCCCATCCGCGCCGGCGGCACGCCCGCCGAGGCCATCCGCGAGACGATCGAGCTGGCGCGCCACTGCGACGCGCTCGGCTACCACCGCTACTGGGTCGCCGAACACCACGCCTCGGACGGGCTCGCCGGCACCGCGCCCGAGATCCTC
>VGDA01000666.1 GCA_016869915.1 Alphaproteobacteria bacterium | reverse complement strand
GCGAGACCGACGAGAAGCGCTGGGTCGCCAACGATCCCTGGTTCATGCCCGGCCGATGGCTCGACAACATGCCGAACTTCCAGCAGGGCATGTTCGCCGCGCTGGCGCGCGTGACCGCCGAGCTGCGCGACCAGCTCGGCCGCGCGCGCGGCACCAGCCAGGACGACGGCGACCTGCGCGAGGCCGCTGGCCTGCTTCAGTTCCCCGGCGACAAGTGGGTGATCGACCTCGCGACCTCGCCCTGGCCCCAGGCGCCGAGCGAGGCGCAGTACCGCCGCGCGCGCCAGGCGCTGCTGGCCTACAACCGCCGCCTCGCCGCAGGCCAGGCGGTGTTCGAGCGCCGCGCCGACAACCTGATCGCAACGCTGGACCGCATCGCGCTCGACCTCGGGTCCTCGGCCGCCGCGCTCGACCAGCGCATCGGCCATGGCGTCCTCGACATGCGCGCCGACGACATCTTCTTCTCGGTCAAGGGCCAGGCCCATGGCTACGCGCTGGTGCTGCGCGAGCTGGAGAAGGACTTCGCCTCGGTGGTGCGCGAGCGCGACGTCGGCACGCTCTGGCGCAGCATGCTCGCGTCGCTCGCGCATGCCGCGTCGATGGACCCGCTGGTCGTGGTCAACGCCGCGCCCGACGGCGCGCTCTTCCCGAGCCATCTCGCGGCCCAGGGCTTCTACCTGCTTCGCGCGCGCGTGCAGATGCGCGAGATCGCGGCGGTGCTCGCCAAGTGAGGCGGGGCCCCCGCGCGCCTCAGCGCGCGGGGATGGTGAAGCCCTGGCCGCCGGAGACGAAGCCGTCCGGCGTCACCGACAGCGCGTGGACCGCGGAGCTCTGCGTGTCCTGGAAAACGAGCATGAAGGCCTGGCCCCCGCGCGCGCCCGCGACCGGCATCGTGCCGACCAGGCGCCAGCTGCGCGGGATCGCGACCTCGGCGGCGTCGAGCGTCGCCGCCACCTGGCGCGACGCCGCGTTGGAGACCTCGTTGACGTTCCGCTCGATCGGCGCGAGGCGCAGCGGGCGCAGCTGGAGCTGGTCCGGAAGGTACTCGCCCGCGCGCGACGGCGCGGCGGGCAGGCTGGCCAGCGCGCAGAACGCGATGGCGGCGGCGTGCATGGGTCGCATCTCCCGTTCCTTCCCAGCGGCCGCGGCCGCGTTCATCTCGGGCAGCCGAGGTTGTAGGACCATTGCGTGCCCATGCCCGGGCCGATGACCTGGACCTCGACGACATAGGCGTTGGGCCCGCCGGGCTCCGGCCGCCAGTCGAAGCGGATCGAGCCCTGGCCCGAGACCGGTCCGTTCGTCTCCGCGAGCAGCCGGCCCCGGTAGTAGACGCGGATATGGTCGGGCTGCCGCTTCGTGTCGTAGGCGACCTCGACCGGGCCTGGCTTGTCGCCGAGGAAATGGTCGTTGAGCGTCACGCCCTGCCCGCCGCTCTTCGTCTCGGCGTTGCAGGGAAGCGTGTTCGGCGGCGGCTCGGGTGGCTTCTCGGGCGGCTTCTCCGCCTGGCGCGGCTCGGGCGGCGGCGCCGGGCGCGGCGGCGGTGGGGCGGGTGGCGGCGGTGGCGGCGGCGGGGGAGCGGGGGCCGGCGGCGGCTCCTGCGGCGCTTCCATGCGTGGCGGCGGCGGTGGCTCCGGCGGCTTCGGCGCCTCCGGCAGGGAACAGTTCGCGCGTCGCGCGCCGAGCTCGGCCTCGAGCTCGGCGATCCTGCGGCGCAGCGCGCGGCCGCGCTCCTCCTCGCGCAGCAGTTCGGCCAGCTCCGCCATC
>VGDA01000665.1 GCA_016869915.1 Alphaproteobacteria bacterium | reverse complement strand
GGCCTCGCGCTCGGCGATGGCGCTGGCGCAGCGCCTGCAGGCGCATCCGCGCGTCGTCGAGGTCCTCTACCCTGGCCTGCCCGGCTTCCCCGGCCACGAGGTCGCCGCGCGCCAGATGAAGGGCGGCTTCGGCGGCATGCTGTCGATCCGCGTGCGCGGCGGCGAGCAGGCCGCGATCGCGACGGCCGCACGCGTGCAGCTGTGGAAGCGCGCCACCTCGCTGGGCGGCGTCGAGAGCCTGGTCGAGCACCGCGCCAGCATCGAGGGCGCCGGCACGCCCTGCCCGAGCGACCTCCTGCGCCTCTCCGTCGGCGTCGAGGCCACCGACGACCTCTTCGCCGACCTCGACCAGGCGCTGCGCGCGGCGGGGTAGCTATCCCGGGAGGCGCACCGCTTCCCCGGTCTCGGCCGACCGGAGCATCGCGTCGAGGACCTCCATCGCGGCGACGCCGTCAGCGATGGTGGGGCAGTCGGGGCGGGGGCGGCCGGCGAGCAGGTCGAGCCAGGCGGCCAGGATGGCGTGGTAGCCCTTGTGGTCCTCGTTGGCGGCGACGGTGAGGTTGGGCTCCCAGGCCATCGCGTCCTCGCCCTCGACCAGGCGCGCGGCGGGGTCGTCGACCTTGAACCCCGGCGCGCGGTAGAGCCGCACCTCGTGGACGTTGCGCACCTCGACGCGCTCGTGGTCGCCCATCACCTGCCACCATTCCATCGGCGTCGCGCGGCTCTGGTGCGTGCCCATCACCAGCGTGCCCAGCCCGCCGCCCGCGAAGGCGAAGTCGACATGCAGCAGCAGCTTGCCCGGCGCGAGCTCGTGGCGGCGCGCGCGGATCTCCGCGGGCTTGCCCATCAGGCGGGGCACGAGGTCGAGGTAGTGCACGCAATGGTGCAGGTAGAAGCCGGTGTAGTCGGGATCGCGCTCGAAATAGGTCGGCGCGGTCATGTACTCGCCGAGGAAGCTCGCCCGCGCGCCGAAGCCGCGCGCGTGGTTGATCGCGATGCGGTTGGCGGTGCTGAAGCGCTTCATGAAGCCGACGACGACCGGCTTGCCCGCGCGCGCGGCGGCCGCCGCGATGGCGCGCGCGTCCTCCGCATTGCGCCCCGGCGGCTTCTCCATGAAGACGGGCAGGCCGCGCCCGAGCGCCGCGATGGCGAGGTCGCGATGCTGCAGCGGCCCGACCGCCATGCCGACCGCGTCGATGCCGCCGGCGTCGAGCAGGCGCATCGGGTCGGCGAAGCGGCGCGCCTCCGGCACGCCGTGCCGGCGGCCGATCGTCGACAGCCGCTCCGCGTCGATGTCGCACAGCGCGGCGATCTCGACGTCGAGGCGCGCCAGCTGCGGCAGCAGCATCTCGCCGGCGTGGCGGCCGCAGCCGATCCAGCCGATCCTCACCGCCCCCTCCACGCGGTCTCCAGCGCCGCGCGTAGGAAGGCGGCGCTGGTGCGCAGCTCCGCGTCCTCGTCGCGCGCCGGCGCGCGCCATTGCGCGAGCGGCACGCCGGGCCGCTCGTCGTCGCGGCGGAAGGGCTCGAGCGTGACCGGGCCGCGATAGCCTGCGTCGGCGATCGCGCGCGCGATCGCCGTCCAGTCGAGATGGCCGGTGCCGACGAAGCCGCGATGGTTCTCGTTGGCCTGGAAATGAACGAGGCGCGCGCCCGCCATGCGGATCGCCGCGGGGATGTCCGCGTCCTCCATGTTCATGTGGAACGTGTCGAGCATCACGCCGAGCGCGGGCGAGCCGACCTCCTCGACCAGCGCCAGGCCATGGCGCGCG
>VGDA01000664.1 GCA_016869915.1 Alphaproteobacteria bacterium | reverse complement strand
GCGAGGAGGGCGAGAACTGGGTCTGGAAGGGCGCGCAGTTCCTGCCGCCCGGCGACGAGCGCGCGCTCGTGCTGCTGTCGCGCGGCGGCGGCGACGCGGTCGTCGTGCGCGAGTTCGACCTGCGCGCGAAGCGCTTCGTCGCGGACGGCTTCATCCTTCCCGAGTCCAAGTGCCAGGTCGCGTGGCGGACCCGCGACGAGATCTTCGTCGGGACGGATTTCGGGCCGGGCTCGCTGACGACCTCCGGCTACCCGCGCATCGCCAGGTCCTGGCGGCGCGGGACGGACCTCGCCAGCGCGACGACACTCGGCGAGGGCGAGGCGACGCATGTCACCTGCTACGCCATCCGCAACCACGCGCGCGGCTTCGAGCGCGACTTCTTCGTGCGCGTGCTCACCTTCTACAGCGCCGAGGTCTTCTGGCTGCGCGACGGCGAGATGGTCCGGCTCGACAAGCCCGACAGCGCGATCGCGCGCCCGCACCGCGAGTGGCTCCTGCTCTCGCTGCGCGACGACTGGACGGTCGATGGCGCGACCCACGCGGCGGGCTCGCTGCTCGCCTGCCGCCTCGACGACTTCGTCGCCGGCGCGCGCCGCTTCCATGTCCTCTTCGCGCCGACGCCGACGACCGCGCTGGCGAGCTGGTCGTCGACGCGCACGCACGTGCTGCTCGGCGTGCTCGACGACGTGAAGTCGCGCGTCGAGGCCTGGAGCTTCGCCGATGGCGCGTGGCGCGGCGCGGCCCTGCCCGGCCTGCCCGCGCTCGGGACCCTGGGCGCGACGCCCGTCGACGCCGGCGAGGGCGACGCGTACTGGCTCACCGCCACCGACTTCCTCTCGCCCACCAGCCTTCGCCGCGGAACGGTCGGCGGCGGCGCGGCGGAGACGCTGAAGGCGCTGCCACCGCTCTTCGACGCCGGCGGGCTCGATGCCGGGCAGCGCTTCGTCGCCTCCGCCGACGGGACGCGCATCCCCTATTTCCTGGTCGCGCGGCGCGACCTGCGCCGCGACGGCGACACGCCGACGCTGCTCGTCGGCTATGGCGGGTTCGAGGTGCCGATGCTGCCCGGCTACCATGCGGCCGTCGGCGCGGCTTGGCTCGAGAAGGGCGGCGCCTTTGCCGTCGCGAACATCCGCGGTGGCGGCGAGTACGGGCCGCGCTGGCACCAGGCCGCCACGCGCGGCGGCCGCATGCGCTGCTACGAGGACTTCGCGGCGGTGGCGCGCGACCTGTCGGCGCGCGGCGTCGCCACGCCGCGCCGCCTCGGCATCATGGGCGGCAGCAATGGCGGGCTGCTCGTCGCCAACATGGCGACGCTCTTCCCGGAGCTCTTCGGCGCCGTGGTCTGCCAGGTGCCGCTGCTCGACATGCGGCGCTACCACCGGCTGCTCGCCGGCGCGTCCTGGATCGGCGAGTACGGCGATCCCGACGACCCGGCCGACTGGGAATTCCTGCGGCGCTGGTCGCCCTACCACAACCTGCGGCGCGAGGCGCGATACCCGCGCATCCTCTTCACCACGTCGACGCGCGACGACCGCGTCCACCCCGGGCACGCGCGCAAGATGGCCGCGCGCATGGAGGAGCTCGGCCACGACGCGCTGTTCTTCGAGAACACCGAGGGTGGCCATGGCGGCGCCGCCGACAACGCGCAGGCCGCGCGGATGAGCGCGCTCGCCTTCGCGTTCCTCTGGCGCCAGCTCGGCGGCTGAGACAGGGGAGGCCAGCATGGCGCGCATCGCCTATGTCGACTGCTCGCCGATGATGGCGGCGACGCTC
>VGDA01000663.1 GCA_016869915.1 Alphaproteobacteria bacterium | reverse complement strand
CCGATGATCGGCGTCTCGCCATAGCCAGGCAGGGAGGCGCGGATCGTGCGCGCCGCCTCGTAGCCGTCCATGCCGGGCATCTGCACGTCGAGCATCACGACGTCGAAGGGCTCCTCGCCAGCGGCGCGCACCGCCTCGACGCCGTCGGCCGCCAGCCGGATCGAATGGCCGAGCCGCTCGAGGATGGCGCGGATGACGAGCTGGCTCGCCGGCGTGTCCTCGGCCACGAGGATGCGCAACGGGCGGGCCTCGTCGGCGACGGGGACTTCGGCGCGCGTCGCCTCGCGCGGCGCGCCGGGCTCCAGCGGCAGGAGCAGCGTGAAGGCCGAGCCGCGCCCCGGCTCGCTCTCGAGCAGGAGCGACCCGCCGAGCGCCTGCGCGATGCGGCGCGAGATCGCGAGGCCGAGCCCCGTGCCCCTGCGCGTCGCGCCCTCCTGCGCCTGGACGAAGGGCTCGAAGATGCGCTCGCGATGTTCCGGCGCGATCCCCGGGCCGGTGTCGGAGACCGCGAAGGAGACGAGCCGCTCGCCGCGCGCGCCGGACGCCGCCCCGACGCGCAGCGCGACGCCGCCGCGCGGCGTGAACTTGACCGCGTTGCCCAGCAGGTTGATCAGCACCTGCGCGAGCCGCGGCTGGTCGCCGCGCAGCCACTCCGGCAGGCCATCCGCGACCTCGAGCGACAGCGCGAGCGCGCCGGCGCCGGGCAGGCCGCGCGCGACGCCCATCGCGTGGTCGAGCAGGTCGCGCAGCCGGAAATCCGCATGGCGCTGCTCGATCGCCCCGGCATCCATGCGGCTGAGGTCGAGGACGTCGTTGAGGATGCTGAGCAGCTGCTCCGAGGCGACCTGGATCACGCCCAGGCGCTCGCGCTGCCAGGGCGCGAGCTCGTCGAGCGCGAGCAGGCTCGCCATGCCGATGACCGCGTTGAGCGGGGTGCGGATCTCGTGGCTGACGGTGGCGACGAACTGGCTGCGCGCCTCGGCCGCGCGCTCGGCGGCGCGCGTCGCCTGGCGCATCCCCTCCTCCGCCCGGCAGCGCGCGAGGAAGAGGCCGACCTGGTTGGCGACCGCCCCGAGCCCGCGGAGCAGGTCGCCCGAGGGCGCGCCGCCGCGCACGCCGAAGAGGTCGATCGCCGCGGCCGCGACGCCGTTCACCGCGATGGGCAGCGCGAAGCGCGGCACCGCTCCATCGGTCCAGGCCGGCGCGTTCGACGCGACGACCCCGCAGACGACCTCGCCGGGGGCAGCGGTGTCGTCATCGACCGCGCCCCACTCCGCGAGCACGCGCCGCCCCTCGGGGCCGAAGCACCAGGCGCGCCCGCCCTCCCAGCCGGCGCGCGCGCAGATCGCGGCGAGGAGGCGCGACAACACCTCGGGCGGCGTGCCGCCCTCGAGCAGCACCTGCGACACCTCGAACTGCATCTCGAGGCGGTCGCGCGCGGCGCGCTCGCTGGTGACGTCGCGCTCGATCGCCATGAAGCCGGTCAGGCGGCCGCCGTCGTCGTGGATCGGCTGCACCTCGATCGCGAGCCAGTAGCTGCGCCCGTCGCGATCGTAGTTGAGGAGCTCCTCGACGAATCCCTCGCCGCGCGCGATGCGCTCGCGGGTCCGCTGGACCGTCGCCTGGTCCGTCCCCGGCCCCTGCAGCACCGATCCGGGCGTGCGGCCCAGGACCTCGTCCAGCCGCCAGCCGGTGATGCGCGTGAAGCCGTCGTTGACCCATTCGATGCGGCCCGCGGCGTCGGTGAGGACGACCGCGTTGTCGGTGCGCGCGGCGATCA
>VGDA01000662.1 GCA_016869915.1 Alphaproteobacteria bacterium | reverse complement strand
GGCCAGGACGGCGAAGGCGGCGACCTGCGCGTGCCAGCCCGGCTGCGCGACGCCCAGCAGGTCGGCGCCGGCGAGCGCGAAGCCGAGCGCCACGGCGGCCACGCCCGTCCAGAGCAGCAGCGTGCCGGGCGCGAAGATCTCGGCGATGGCGAGGCCGATGCCGAGGACGATCCAGATCCAGGGCTGCATGCGCGGCTCAGCGCCTGCCGTCCGGCGACCAGGGATTAGGCGCGCCGGCCCCGGCCCCCGGGCGCGGAGGGGCCGGCGGCGCCTGCCCTGCGCGCGCGGCGGCGGCGTCGCGCGCGAGCTCGGCGATCCCCGCGAGCGAGCCCAGCACCGCCGTGGCCTCGACCGGGAGCAGCAGCGTCTTCTGGTTCGGGCTGTCGGCGAACTTGCCGAGCGCCTCGACGTATTTCTGCGCGACGAAGTAGTTGACCGCGGCGGCGCTGCCGCCGGCGATCGCCTCGCTGACCATCTCCGTCGCCTTCGCCTCGGCCTCGGCGAGGCGCTCGCGTGCCTCGGCGTCGCGGAACGCCGCCTCGCGCCGCCCCTCGGCCTCGAGGATCGCGCCCTGCTTCTGGCCCTCGGCGCGCAGGATCGCCGCCTGCTTGTCGCCCTCGGCGGTGAGGATGTCGGCGCGCTTGGAGCGCTCGGCCGTCATCTGCTTGCCCATCGCCTCGAGGAGGTTGGCGGGCGGCTGGATGTTGCGCAGCTCGATGCGCGTGACCTTGACGCCCCAGGGCGTCGTGGCCTGGTCGATCACGGCGAGCAGCTTCGCGTTGATGTGGTCGCGCTGCGACAGGGCCTCGTCGAGGTCCATCGCGCCGATCACCGAGCGGATGTTGGTCATCGCGAGGTTGGTGAGGGCGATGTTCAGGTTCTGGACCTCGTAGGCCGCCTTCGCCGCGTCCAGGACCTGGAAGAACATGACGCCGTCCGCGGTGACGGTCGCGTTGTCCTTGCTGATGACCTCCTGGCTCGGGATGTCGAGCACCGTCTCCATCATGGACAGCTTGCTGCCGACCCGGTCGATGTAGGGGATGATCACCGACAGGCCGGGGGAGAGCGTGCGCGTGTAGCGCCCGAGCCGCTCGACCGTCCATTCCTGGCCCTGCGGCACGGTCTTCACGCCCATGAGGATCGTGACGACGACGACCGCGAGGATCGCGAGGAGGACGACGCTGCCCTGGTCCATGAAAGCTCCCTGGCGCGGATGGCGCCGGCGCGGAGTCTAGGGAGGCGCCCGCGGACCCGCAATGGCGCGGTTGACCTCGCCGCGCGCCTCGAATCTTATCCGTGCCCAGCATGAGCACGCACGACGCAGGCCCGCCGACCCACGCGCTCGCGCCCGCCCCGGGCTCGCGCATCGCCGTGCTGGGCGGGTGCGGCGGCATCGGCCGCGCGGTCGTCTCCGCCTGCCTCGGCGCGGACGCCGAGGTCGCGGTGCTCGACCTGCCGCGCTCGCTCGCCGCCTTCCCGCCGCCGCCGCGCGCGCGCGCCATCGCGCTGGACGCCACGGACGAGGCGAGCGTCGCGCAGGCCTTCGCCGCGCTCGACGCCGGGTGGGGCGCCCTCGACGGCTATGTCGGCCTCGCCGGCTTCATGACCCGGCGCACGCCCGTCGCCGAGACCGCCCCCGAGGCGTGGGACGAGCTCGTCGACGGCAACCTGCGCAGCGCCTTCCTCTGCGCGCGCGCGGCGCTGCCGCTCCTGCTGCGCGGGCGCGATCCGTCGCTGGTGCTCGTCTCGTCGGGCCTTGCGACGCGCGTGGCGCCCGGCTATGGCGG
>VGDA01000661.1 GCA_016869915.1 Alphaproteobacteria bacterium | reverse complement strand
CAGGACGGCGTTCGCCTGCGTCGCCGCAAGCAGGAGCAGCGCCAGCGTGGCGAGGACGGGGCGGGCGCGGGCCGTCACTCGCGCTCCAGCCGCGCGACCATCGGCGCGATCACGCGGGCCATGGTATCGTCGAGCAGCGCGCCGACATGGCGGTGGCGGATCGTGCCGTCGCGGCCGACCACGAAGGTCTCCGGCACGCCGTAGACGCCCCATTCCATCGCCGCGCGCCCGTCGCGGTCCCAGCCGATCGTCTCGAACGGGTTGCCGAGCTGCGCGAGGAAGCGCGCCGAATCCGCGACCGCGTCCTTGTAGCTTATGCCGTGGACGGCGACGCGCCCCTCGGCCGCGAGGCGCATCAGCGTCGGGTGCTCGACCTTGCAGGGCGCGCACCACGAGGCGAAGAAGTTGACGATCGCGACGCGCCCGGGCTGCAGCGCGAAGGCCGGTCGCTGCCCGCCCTCGAGCGGCGGCAGCGTGGTCGCGGGCGCCGGCCTGCCGACCAGCGCGGAAGGGATGCGCGAGGGGTCGCGGCCGAGCCCGAAGGCGAACCATGCCGCCACGGCGGCGAAGCAGAACAGCGGCAGGAGGAAGAGCGCGCGCCGCATCGGCCTAGGCCCCCGCCGCGCGCGCGCGCCGCGCGGGCGCGCCGACGCGCAGGCGCCGGTCGGTGAGGCTGGCCGCGCCGCCGAGCGCCATCAGCCCCGCGCCCGCCCAGATCCAGCCGACCAGCGGGTTATGGGTGATGCGCACCGCCCAGGCCGCGTCGGCCGGCGCCTGGAACAGGAAGCGCGCATTGGCGCCCTGCGGCCCGGCCTCGGCGGGATCGGCGATGGTGATGTAGAGGTCGCCGAGGACCGAACCGCGGATCGCCGCCTCGGTCGTCACCGCTCCGGTGGAGGGATAGAAGCGCTTGGCCGGCGAGAGCGTCACCGCGTCGCCGTTGCCCCGTCGCGCCTCGAACACGCCGCGCCGCGCCGCGTAGTTCGCGCCGCGGGCCAGCTCCGTGCCACGGAACGTCACCTGCCAGCCGGCGATGGAGACGCTCTCGCCGGGCTTCATAAGGCCGAGCGATTCCGACTGCCATGCCGACGAGGCGACGATCCCCGCGACGGTCACTGCCATGCCGAGATGCGCGATCGCCGTGCCCCATGCCGCGCGCGGCAGGCCCATCGCGCGGCGCAGCGTGCCCGCGCGCGCGGCGAACTCGCCGATCGTCGCGGCGGCGAGCATCGCGGCGAGGGCGGCTCCGACATAGGCGAGGGCCGGCGCGGGCGGCGCGGCGACGGCGCAGGCGATGGCTGCGATGGCGCCCGCCGCGGCGGGCAGCGCCACGCGGCGCAGCGCCGCGCGCGCATCGGCGCGCTTCCACGCGAGGAAGGGCCCGACGGCCATGGCCGCGACCAGCGGGACCATCAGCGGCACGAAGGTGGCGTTGAAGAAGGGCGGGCCGACTGAGACCTTGGCGCCGCCGAGCCCCTCGAGGAAGAGCGGGTAGAGCGTGCCCACGAACACCGTGACGCAGGCCGTCGACAGCAGCAGGTTGTTCAGCACCAGCCCGCCCTCGCGGCTCACCGGCGCGAAGGCGCCGCCGGGCCTGAGCGTCGGCGCGCGCCACGCGTAGAGCGCGAGCGAGCCGCCGATGGCGACGGCGAGGATCGCGAGGATGAAGGCGCCGCGCGCGGGGTCGCTGGCGAAGGAATGGACCGAGGTGAGGACGCCCGAGCGCACCAGGAATGTGCCGATCAGCGATAGGCCGAAGGCGAGGATGGCGAGCAGGATCGTCCAGCT
>VGDA01000660.1 GCA_016869915.1 Alphaproteobacteria bacterium | reverse complement strand
TCCGCGTAGAGCGCCTCGGCGCCGGTCACCGCGAGGAAGACCGCGCCCAGCGTGACGAACGCGACGAGCGGGTCCGAGGCGAAGAAGCGCGCCGCGTGCCGCGGGTCGAGGGCCGCGAGCACGGAGGCGTCGCCCGCGAGCTGCCAGAGCCCCATCGCCGCCAGCACGGCGAACCAGGTCGCCATGACCGGGCCGAAGAGCCGGCCGACATGCTCGGTCCCGCGGCTCTGCATGGAGAAGAGGCCGATGACGACGACGACGGTCACCGGCACGACGAAGGGATGGAGCCATGGCGCCGCCAGCTCCAGGCCCTCGACCGCGCTCAGCACCGAGATCGCCGGCGTGAGCATGCCGTCCCCGAAGAAGAGCGCCGCGCCCAGCGCCGCGAGCCCCATGATCGCCAGCGAGGACCGGTGGCGCGCGTCGCGGCCATGGAGGGCCAGCGCCATCAGCGCGAGGATGCCGCCCTGGCCCTGGTTGTCGGCGCGCATGACGAAGAGCGCGTACTTCACGGAGATCAGGAGCACCTGCGCCCAGACGATGAGCGACAGCACGCCCAGAATGCTCGCCGGAGCGACCTCGAGGGCGCCGCCGCCATGGCTGAAGCATTCGCGTATCGCGTAGAGCGGCGATGTCCCGATGTCGCCGAAGACCACGCCGAGCGCGGCGAGGAGAAGCCGCCGCGTCCTGTCCGTGCAAGCGGTGCCCGGGGTGGACTCGTTCATGGTTCTGTGCCTCCGTGCCACCGCGGCCATCGCGGGGGCATGCGGGTGCGCAGATACACCCGGCGCCATGTCCGGTTCCAGCCCATGTTCGTCGCGGCCATGAGCCCATCGCATGGCTGCCGGGCCTGCCGCGCCGTATCAGCGCCGGCGGAAGACGCCCCAGGTCGCGCCGCGACCGTCCGGGAACTCGACGGCGGACCGGTGGACGGCGTCGCCATGTCGCACCCACACCGCCTCGCAGGCCTCGGCCGTCATCGCGCCATCGCCTCCCCAGACAAGGTAGAGCGTCCCGCGCGGCATGGGCGCCAGCGCGGCCTCGACGCGCGACGTCCAGAACCCGGCGGGCGCCTCCGCGCAGCGCGAGAGCGGCACGAGGCGGTTCGCGACCAGGCTGTGCACGATCTGGTCGTCGATCACGTATTCGTCGACGCCGTTGGTCGGCGGGTTCACGGCGACGAGGCAGGGACCAGCGTAGTCGAGCGCGCCGGCGACGTCGCGCATGTCGGCGTGGAGGATGCGCGCGCCGCCCGCGGCCGCCGCAGCGCGCGCGCCGGCGCGCACGGCATCGAGATCCCGGGCGAGCCCGGCGCAGCCCTCGTCGAGGCGCGCGACGAAGCGGCTCCAGTCCTCGTCGCGGTCCGCGAGCAGCTGCTCGCGGTCGTGGGTGAGCAGGACGCGGAACCCGTCCTCGGGGTCGGCGAGGCGCAGGACATGGCGAAGGGCGAGGTAGCGCAGGGTCGCGGCCTGGGGCGCCGGGACGTCGGCGTGGAACAGGAGGTCGAAGGCGCGGCAGGCCGCTTCGGGCAGGTAGTCGCTCGCGAAGCGGAAGCTGGGCGCGTGGGCGCGCGACGGGAGGCGGCCGGCGATCGCGTCCTCCAGCATCCCGGCTGGCACGTCGCCGCCCGCGAAGAGGGCGCGCGCGGCCACGATGGTGCGGGTGGCGACGTCGTTGACGACGATCGAGCGCGCGCCGCCGGCCGCGAAGGCGAGCGGCAGGAGGCAGGACCCGGCGGTCAGGTCGACATAGGCGAGGTCGCGCCTGCGCGCGGCGGGGATCGCGTCGGCCGCGGCG
>VGDA01000659.1 GCA_016869915.1 Alphaproteobacteria bacterium | reverse complement strand
GACGCGCCGATCACTGCGCGCACCATCCGCTCGGCCAGCAGGGACCGCATGCCCCCTCCGTCGCGCGCCTCGCGGCGCGCGCCACCTCCCCCACCCGCGCTGCCGCGCGGCCGGGGGAGGAGCCCCAGGTGGTCCTCCCCGACTCCCCTCCCCGGGCCGCGCGGCCGGGGAAGGAGCCAGGTGGCGTCCCGTCCCACGGCGCGCGATCGCGGCTCAGCGGTCCCAGCGCACTCCGACATAGCTGCGGTCGTCGGCATGCATGCCGGCGATCGAGCCCTTCACGCCGGCATGCGCGCCGATCTTGTGCGGGTCGTCGCGCTCGACCTCGGCGAAGGCCCGCTCCCAGGCCTCGACGCCGAAGCCGTCGCCGGGACGGAAATAGCCATCGGTGTAGATCTCCACGCTCGATAACCCGATGCGCGGCACGCGTTCGTAGTACACGCGGTCCATCGCCACCTCGAAGCCGTCGAGGCAGGAATAGCCGAGCGGCGAGGCGGGATCGTTCTGGAAGCCTCCCTGCGCGCCGAGGATGCCGCCGCCGACCAGGCGCTCGACCTCCGCGCGCGGAAGATGCGGCATCGCGCGCAGCGACAGCGCGACCGCCTCCGCGCCGACCGAGGCCAGCGCCGCGGCGTCGAGCGCGCCCTCGAGCGCGGCCGCGTCCTGGCGCGCCCCGTGCCAGACGATCCGGCGCGCCAGCGCCTCGCGCCGCGCGGGCTCGGGGCAGGACGGCGCCAGCGCGCGCCACGCGGCCTGGCGCAGCGTCGCGGTCACGTGGTCGAGGTCCTTGTCGAGGCGGATGTCGCGCGCGCGATCGACGCGCACGCCGCTGTCGCCCACCAGCAGGATCTCGATCTCCGCGGGATGCTCGACCACGAGCGCGAGCGTCGTCGCGAAGCGGTGGTTGGGGTCGCGCCGCGCGAGCTCGAGCGTGCCATGCCGCTCGTAGGCCGCGGCGATCGTGGCGGTGAGCTCCGCCACCAGCGCGCGTGCGTCGCCGGGCATGGCGCGCCCGCCCCCGAGCCGCGCCTCCAGAGCATCGCGCACCAGGACCGCGCCGTACTGGCCCGAGAGCATGCCGTCGTAGCGCGTGCCGAGGCGCGAGGTGACGCCGTCGATCGCGGCATAGGCGCGGCCCGGCAGCACGAGGACGCGGTCCTCGTTGGCCTCGGGCCGCGCGGGGTCCCGGCCCTCGGTGAAGGCCTCGATGCGCATCGCCCTGTCGCCCCGGTTCAGTCGACGGGCAGGGCGTCGAGCAGCGATTGCGCGCGCGCGCGCTTCGCCGCGTCGGCGTCGCGCGCGACGATGCGCTGCAGCACCGAGCGCGCGCGCGGGTCGCGCGCCTCGCCGAGCTCGAAGGCCAGCGCGTCGCGGCGGTCGAACCAGGTGCGGTCGAATTCGCGCGCCACGAGCGGCAGGCGCCGCCAGTAGTGCTTGAGCTCGTCCGACCGCCAGCCGGCATGGATCTCCTCCCAGGAGAGCGGCTGGCCGTCGGAATTCGCGTTGTCGGGGTTGAAGGGCTCGTCGACGCGCTGGAAGCGCACGTCCATCGACATGCGCAGCCGCTCGCCGCGGTTGGGCACGCCCTTGTGCACGAGCATCGAGTGGAAGAGCAGCACGTCGCCGACCGCGAAGGGCCCGCTCGCCCAGCGCCCCTCCAGCGGGTCCGCGATCTCGATCCCGCCGGCGCCCGCGCCGATGTGGAAGTCGTAGACGCCCGCGCGGTGCGAGCCGACCGCGACCTGCAGCGGCCCGGTCTCCATCGGCACGTCGATCATCGGGATCCAGGCGGTGTAGACCTCGGT
>VGDA01000658.1 GCA_016869915.1 Alphaproteobacteria bacterium | reverse complement strand
GACCTGATCGGAACCGGCTCTAGGTCGTGGCGGGAACGTCCAGCGTCGTGACGCGGCGCAGCTCGCGCCGGTAGCGGGCGTCCTCGAAGGGCGTGGCGCGATGCATCGTCGCGAGGTTGTCCCAGATCACCAGGTCGCCCTCGCGCCAGGAATGGCTGAAGATGAATTCGCGGCGCGTGGCGTGCTCGACGAGGTCGCGCAGCAGAAGCCGGCCCTCGGGCACGGGCCAGCCGACGATGCGCGAGGCATGCGAGGCGAGGTAGAGCGAGCGCCGCCCCGTCGCCCTGTTCGTGCGCACGAGCGGCTGCTCGACGCCGCGCAGGCGCTCGGCCTCCTCGGGCGAGAACTCGAAGCCCAGGGTCTGGCGCGAATGGGCGATCGAGTGGTGGACGCGCAGGCCCTCGCAGCGCTGCTTCATGGCGTCGGGCAGCGCGTCCCAGGCGGCGCGCATGTCCGCGAACTCGGTGTCCGCGCCGACGGGCGGCACGATCCTGGCCGAGAGCATGGAATAGCGGCCAGGCGGTTCCACGAAGGACGCATCGGTGTGCCAGAGGCGGTTGGCGAGGCTGTAGTGGCGGCGCCTGTCGTCCGGCGGCAGGACCTGGCCGTCCGCGTCGACGTTGGAGACGTCGGTCAGCGCCTCGTTGCCGAATCGGTTCGCCGCGAGCGCCGAGATGCCCGTCTTGGAGTGGAGGTGCCCGTCGAAGCGCTCCGCGAACGCCACCTGGCCGGGGTCGTCCAGGCGCTGGCCGCGGAACACGAGCACGGCGAAGCGGTGCATCGCGGAGCGCAATTCCGCGAGCGCGGCGGGATCGTACAGGCCCGCGAGGTCGACGCCGCGCACCTCTGCGGCGAAGAGCGGGTGCAGCGGCACGAACTCGATGGGCATGCGCGGCTCCTGTTCAGTAGCGCATGGCGCGCAGGCCGACGAACCTGTCGACCAGCAGCACCGCGCCGAGGGTCATGAGGATCGAGACGGTGGAGGCCGCGGCCGTGGTCGGGTCGAAGTCCCAGCGCAGGTAGTCGAAGACCTGCATCGGCAGCGTCGTCGTGCCGACGCCCTTGAGCAGCAGCGAGATCGACACGTTGTCGAAGGAGATGATGAAGGCGAAGAGCGCGCCGTTGATCACGCCCGGCTTGATGAGCGGCAGCGTGACGCGGCGGAACGTGGTCCACGCGGGCGCTCCGAGCGAGCGCGCGGCCTCCTCGAGCGAGGGCGAGATGTTGTAGAGCGCCGAGGTGACCTGCAGGAAGGCGAAGGGGATGCAGACCACGACATGGCCCAGGTAGAGGCCGAGCACGGACTTCGTGCCGATTCCGATCTGGTAGTAGAAGAAGAGCAGCGCGATCGCGGTGAGGATCTCGGGCAGCAGCAGCGGCGCCAGCGTCACCATGCGGAAGGCCTCGCGCCAGCGCCCGGCGTGCCGCACGTAGTAGAGCGCCGCGGGGATGGCGATCGCCGTCGCGATGGCGGCCGCGACGACCGCGAGCACGAAGGACAGCGCCAGCGCGTCCATGAAGGGCTGCAGGCGGAAGAAGTTCGCGTACCAGCGCAGCGAGAAGCCGTCGGGCGGGAACTTCAGGTACTTGCCCGAGTTGAACGACGCGATGACGACGATCGCGATCGGCAGCATCAGGAAGACGTAGACCGACGCGACCGCGGTCCCGAGCAGCAGCCGTCCGTCCTTCATGCGAGCCCCCGCATCATGCGGCCGGAGAGGCGCGCGTAGAGCGCGACCGCCGCGAGGCCGACCGCGGAGAGCAGCAGCGCCAGCGCCGCGCCGAAGGGCCAGAGGAACTGGTCGAGGAG
>VGDA01000657.1 GCA_016869915.1 Alphaproteobacteria bacterium | reverse complement strand
AGACCCTCGTGCAGGAACACGATGGTCGGCGCCCCGGGGCGCGCGGCCGCGACGAGGCGATGCTCGACCGGCCCGGCGTCGCTGTCGACGAAGGACATCATCGGACGAGCATCGCCAGCGAGGCCGTCGCGCGCAAGGCGCCCGGCCCGCCGGCGCGGCGATCGCCGCCGCGGTTGCGCGCGGGCCGCGACTGGCTTATCCGAGATGCGCCGTCCGCGTCCTCCGTTTCCCGCAGGCGAAATGTTCGTTCCCATCCGGGCCTTTTCCGGCGTCCTGCGCCGACCGACCTCGCTCTCCGCCGCGCGCCTCGCCGCGGCGGCGCGACGCCTGCCGGGGATCGTGCGCGAGCGGCGGCGCGCTCGCGCGCCCCAGCCCGCGGGCTGCCGGCCCCTGCGCTTGCTGAGCTGGAACCTGTTGCGCGTGACCGGCGCCAGCGTCGCCGAGCTCGCGGGCCTCGTCGAGGCGCACGCGATCGACGTGGCGCTGCTGCAGGAGACGACCGCAGGCTTCGAGGCCCTGCCCGCCCATGTCGGCGGCGCCGTGGCGCGCTATCCCCTTCCGGGCCGCATCCACGGGCCGGCGATCTGGGCGCGCGAGGGGCTGGCGCAGGCGCGCAGCGTCCCGCTCTTCAGCCGCGCGATCGCGCGGCACGCGGTGGTCGCGGAGGCGGGCGGCGCGCTCTTCGCCTCCGTGCATCTCTCGCACGGGCAGCTGATGTGTCGCCGCCAGGCGCGCGAGGCGAGCCTCGCGCTCGCCGCGGGCCCGGCCGTGATCGCCGGCGACTTCAACATGGTCGGGCCGCTGCGCCTCGACGGGTTCCGCGAGGTCGGGCCGCGCGCGCCGACGCATTTCGCGAACGGCATCCTGCCGCTCCGCCTCGATCGCTGCTTCGTGCGCGGGTTCGCCTGCGTAGGCGCGCGGGCGCTCGACCGCGGCGGGTCCGACCATCGGCCGATCCTGCTCGACCTCGTCGCGCTGGCGCCTGCCGAGCCCGGCCGCGACGCCGCATGAGGTCGCTCAGAGGTCGCCCATCTTGAAGGTGATCCTGATCGCGCGCGGATAACCGCCGCGGGCACCGGGCGGCAGCTCGAAGGGCTGCGCGTCGCGCGCGGCGCGCAGGAAGGATTCGAGTGCGACGCGCACGGGCTCCGCCTGCGGCTTCAGCAGGTCGCGGTAGTTCTCGATCATGATCTCGGGGCGCCAGGGATCGTTCTTGCCGAAGGGCGAGGCGAGCGTGCCGTCCGCCTGCAGCGCGAAGACCCCGCCCATGACGACGTCGCGGAAGCGCGGGCTGCGCTTGTCGATCAGCCAGAAGGGCATGATCTGCGCGAGGACGAAGTCGCCCTCGCTCTGCTGCCGCGCCTCGGACGAGGAGGCGCTGCGCTGGGCGTCGCGCCCGCGCCCGCCGGTCGCGGGGGCATCGACGCGCGCCTTGCCGGCCTCGGGCGGCTTCGCCTGTGGCGGCTTGCGCTCGGCAGGGCGGTCCGCGGGGCGCTGGGGCTGCTGTCGCTGCGCCTGCTGCTGCGGGGGAGGAACCGGCGCGTCCTCCTGCGCCGGTCGTGCTGGCGCGGGTGCGGCCACCGCAGCCGGCGCCGCGGCCTCCGGCTCGGGTAGCGGCGCGGCCTCGGCAATGGCGGGCGGCGCCGCCTCCGATGCCGCGGGGGGCGCCGGTTGCGTGGACGCCGGTGGTGCCGCGGCCGGTGGCGGCGCGGGCGCCGGCTCGGCGTCCGGGCCCGGGGCGGCGCGCGACACGTCGCCGATCGGCGCCCGCTCGAGAAGCGGCGGGGGAGGATCCAGCAGGCGCGCGATCTCGG
>VGDA01000656.1 GCA_016869915.1 Alphaproteobacteria bacterium | reverse complement strand
TCGCCGCTATGCTGCGTCCCGGGATCCATCGAATGTCCATCTGGCACAAGCTCGTCGCCGGTTTCCGGGCGATGTTCTCGGCGGCCATTCGCAGGCCGCCGGAGCGCGACGTGGCGTTCGCGGTCGCGGTGATCGCGCTGTCTGCGAAGATGGCGAAGGCCGATGGGCGCGTGTCGCACGACGAGGTGCGCGTGTTCCGGGAGAGCTTCCACGTCGCGCATGCCGAGCTCGCCGAGGTGGCGCGCGTCTTCGACCTCGCGCGGCGCAGCACGGCAGGGTTCGAGACCTATGCGCGCCGGCTCGGGCGGATGTTCGCCGACACGCCGATCATGCTCGAGGAGGTGCTCGACATCCTCTTCCTGATCGCCGAGCAGGACGGGGGGATCCGGCCCTCCGAGGAGGCGTTCCTCGAGGCGACGGCGCGCGCGATGGGGCTGGTGCCGCTGGCCTACCGGCGGCTGCGCGCAGGCCGTGGCGACGGCGGGGGCGGCCCGCGCGAGATCCTCGGCGTAGGCCCGGAGGCGGGCGCCGCCGAGATCAGGGACGCCTGGCGCAGGCTCGTGCGCGAGCTCCATCCCGACAGGCTCGAGGCGGCGGGCATGCCGCGGGAGTTCGTCGCCATCGCGCGCGACAGGCTCGTCGCCGTCAACGACGCCTATGCGCGGCTCAGGCGCGCACCCGGCGCGTCCGGGCCGGACTCCTATTGACCGGGCTGGCGCGGCGTACCTAGATGCGCGCGCCAGACGGTCGGACGGCCGCGAGCGCCCCGAAAGGGAGCGTTCGAGGAAAGTCCGGGCTCCACGGAAGCAAGGGTGCCGGGTAACGCCCGGCGGGTGCGAACCCAGGGAAAGTGCAACAGAAAGTGTACCGCCGACGCCCCCGCGAGGGGGCGGGCAAGGTTGAAATGGTGCGGTAAGAGCGCACCGCGCCCCCGGCAACGGGGGCGGCACGGCAAACCCCACCCGGAGCAAGACCAAATAGGGGCGACGCGCATGGGCTGGCTCGCGCCAGCCGATGCAGGCCTGTTTCCGGGCCGTCGCCCGGGTCGGTCGCGCGAGGCGCCTGGCGACAGGCGTCCCAGAGGAATGGTCGTCGCCCGCCCGCGAGGGCGGGGCACAGAACCCGGCTTACAGACCGTCTGGCTCCTTCCTCTCCCATCCGCCAAGATGACGCGCGGCGCAGGGTCATCGGAACATAAGGTGAAATAACAACCAAGGGTAGTTTTTCATCCACCGAAAGAGGATTCTAACCCATTCCAACCGGTGGATTTTCTACCCCGATCCCTTTGACTCCCATCTAGTCCCATGATATCCCATTTCATCCCGTGAGCGAGGTCCATCGCCAAGCCCGCGGGACCCGGGTTTGCGCCGGGCCACCCCGGGGGACCGGGTGGTCAGGCGCTGGAAGGCGGTCGCGGGTCGGGGATGAGGACGTTCCTCTCCAAATTCACCTTCAAGATCGACGCCAAGGGCCGCGTCTCGATCCCGGCTGCGTTCCGCACGACGCTGGTCGAGTTCGGCTCGAGCGGCTTCCTCGCCTTCGGTTCCCCGACCTCGCGCTCGATCCATTGCGTGACGCAGCAACTCGTCGAGCAGCTGACCGCGGCGCAGAACCCGATGGCCGCCTTCGGCGTCGGCGACCCCACCCTCGCGACCGTTGCCCTGCCGGAGATCCACCCCGTCGAGCCCGACCCCGATGGCCGCGCCGTGCTGCCGCGCGCGCTGCTGGACTACGCCGCGCTCGACGGCACGGCGCTGTTCGCCGGGCGCGGCTCCTATTTCGAGATCTGGGAGCCGGGGGCCTTCGAGGCGCACCAGCAGCAA
>VGDA01000655.1 GCA_016869915.1 Alphaproteobacteria bacterium | reverse complement strand
GGACGGCAAGGGCGAGGGCGAGGCCTGGGCGCTGGGCGAGGGCCTGCGCGCGCTCTGCCACCTCGTGGCGCCGATGTGCCCGCACCTCGCCGAGGAGATGTGGGTGGCGCTCGGCGGCACGGGGCTGCTCTGCGAGCGCGCCTGGCCCGAGGCCGACCCCGCGCTGCTCGTCGACGAGACGATCAAGGTCGCGGTGCAGGTCAACGGCAAGCTGCGCGCGACGATCGACCTGCCGCGCGACGCGCCGGAGGCGCAGTCCCGCGAGATGGCGCTCGCCCAGCCCAACGTAGCCGCCGCCATGGCCGGCAAGCCCGCGCGCAAGGTCATCGTCGTCCCCAACCGCATCGTCAACGTGGTGGCATGACGGCGCCGGCCGCCGGCATGGGCGGGGATCGCCTGGTCCTCGAGCTCAAGGGCGGCTTCCGGATCGTCGTGCCTTCGGACATCGGCGCGATCTCGACCTACACCTTCCTGGAGCAGGAGGACTGGTTTGAGGACGAGGCCGAGCTGGTGCGGCGCCTCGCCCGGCCCAGCTTCCGCATGCTCGACATCGGCGCCAACGTGGGCTTCTACTCGCTCGCCGCCGCCGCGGCGAGCGGCGGCGACGCGCGCATCGCGGCCTTCGAGCCCACGCCGGAGGTCGCGGCGCTGCTGCGCGCGAGCGTCGCGGAGAACGGCTTCGCGGGCATCGCCGTCCACGAGCTCGCGCTCGGCGAGCGCGAAGGCACGCTGGTCCTGTCGCGCGGCGACGACAGCGCGCTCAACCGCATCGTCGCCGATGGCGAGGGCGCGCGTGTCCCGATCCGCACCCTCGACGAGGTGGCGGAGCACGAGGACCTGCGCGGGATCGACTTCGTCAAGATCGACGTCGAGGGCGCCGAGACGGCCGTCATCGCTGGCGGCCGCGGCTTCCTCGCGCGCGAATCGCCCCTCGTGATGTTCGAGGTGGTCGATGGCGCGCAGCCGCGGCTGGATGCCGCGCGCATGCTGGAGCAGGCGGGCTACGGGCTCTACGAGCTGGCGAACGACCCGCCCCTGCTCCTGCCCTTCTCCGGCACCGTCCATGCCGGGCGGCTCAACCTCTTCGCGGCGAAGCCGGACCGCGCCGCGCGGCTCGCGCAGGCGGGCCTGCTCTCGCGAGCGCCGGAAGCGCCAGGCCCTGTGCGCCGCGACGAGATCCTGCGCCTCGTGTCGCGCCCGGCGGCCCTGGCCGAGGCGAAGCCCGTGTTCCGGCGCGCCCTCGCGCAGGCTGCCGACGATGATCCCTATCTTCTCGCCCTGTCCGCCCTGGCGCAATCGACCCGGCCCGGGGCGTCGCCGGACCAGCGCGCCGGATGCCTGCGCGCCTGCCTGAAGGCCTCCGATGCGGCGTTGCGCGCGCGCGCGACTGCGCCGCGGCTCATCCTCGCCGCGCGCATCGCCCGCGACCTCGGCATGACGTCGCGCGCGAGCCAGCTTGCCGGGCAGCTGGCGACGGGCGCCATGCGGGGCGTGCGCATGGATATCGACGAGCCCTTCCCCGTCCTGCTGCCGCACTACGAGGCATGGACCGCGCCAGGCGGGCTCGGGAAATGGCTGGCGGCGATGTCCATCGAGGCGTGGTGGATGTGGAGCGCCTTCTCCGACCAGTTCCGCGTCGAGCCCTTCCCGCTCGCCCATCTCAGCGAGCTGCTCGCCGCCTGCGGCCGTCGCGCGGCCGCGTTCGAGCGGCGGTGCCAACTCTCCGAAATGAGGGCTGGCCGCCAGCCCGGCCCCGTCCCCGCCGAGATCCTCGGCCGGCGCAGCCGCGGCAACCTGAACCCCGGATACTGGACCGGGGCCACG
>VGDA01000654.1 GCA_016869915.1 Alphaproteobacteria bacterium | reverse complement strand
GTTCTTCAGCGCTTCAGCCAGGTTTCCGCGTAGAGCCAGGTCCCGGCGAACTCGCGCGAGAAGCCCTGGACCTCGCGGCGCAGCACCTCCTTGTTCGGCCGGAAGAAGAAATAGGTCTCCGCGTAGTTGTCGAGCAGGACCTGCTGGATCTCCGCGTAGGCCTTGCGGCGCACCTCGATGTCGCTCTCGCGCCGCGAGGTCTCGAGCAGCGCGTCGATGCGGTCGTCGAGGAAGCCCGAGTAGTTCTGGCGCGCGCCCTTGCCGTAGAAGTTCGAGAAGGTCAGGTCGGGGTCGGGGCGCGGGATGCTCGCGCGCAGGATGCCGACCTGGAAGGTGCGGCCCAGCACCTTGTCGAGCCAGGCCTGCCGCTCGAGCACCTCGATCTTCAGCTCGATGCCGGCCTCCTTGAGCATGGCCTGCAGCAGCTGGGCGATCTGCGTGTCCGGGTCGCGCTGGATCACGACCAGCGTGATCGGGCCCTTGTGCCCGGACTTCTGGTACGCGGCCCTGGCGGCGGCGACGTCGTGGCCATGCCCGCGGATCGACTTGTCGTAGGCGAGCGACGAGGACGGCTTGAGGCCCTGGCTCACGACGCCCTGGCCGCGCGAGATGACGCGCTCGATCGCCGGTCGGTTGATCGCGAGCGCGACGGCGCGGCGCAGGTCGATGTTGTCGAAGGGCGGCTTCGTGACGTTGAAGGCCATATATTGCTGAATGCCCTGGATCGTGTCCGAGAGCATGAGCGCGGGATCGCGCTCGACCTGGTCGAAGTCCTTGACCTGGATCGCGTCACCGACCCTGGATCCCGCCGGCCTTCAGCTCGACCGGCTTCACCGCGGTGTTGGCGATGACGCGGACCACCACCTTGTCGAGATAGGGCAGCTTCCGCCCGTCGGCGCCGTCGCGCCAGTAGCCGTCGAAGCGCTCGGCCTCGACGCGGCCGCTGGTCCAGGACACGACCTTGAAGGGGCCCGTGCCGACCGGCTTGCGGGCGAACTCGGCGCCCATGGAGCGGATCGCCGCCGGCGAGAGCATGGAGCCCGCCTCGAGCGCGAGGACGGCGAGGAAGCCGCCGCTGGGCTGCTTCAGGTTGACCCGCGCGGTATGGGCGTCGACCAAGTCGACCGAGGCGAGGTCGAGCAGGTATTGCCGGGCGCGCGCGTTGTTGGCGGGATCAGCCACGCGCTCGAGGTTGAACTTCACGGCGGCGGCGTCGAACTCCGTGCCGTCGTGGAAGCGGATGCCCTTGCGCAGGCGGAAGGTGACCGACCTGCGATCGGGCGCGTAGTCCCAGCCCTCCGCGAGCATCGGCCGGAAGGCGCCGGTGTCGTCCTGCTGCAGCAGGTTCTCCGCGAAGAGGTTGTAGACGCGCCGGTCGGTGGAGGCGTTCGAGAACGCGGGATCCAGGCTCGCGGGCTCGAGGTCCACCGCGACGGTCAGCGTCCCGCCGCGTTGCGGCGCCTGCGCGGCGACGGGCGTGGATGGCCATGCGGCGGCGATAGCCATGGCAAGCAGGGCCGCGCGTCGGCGCGTCATCGACAGGTACGACGTCGTCCTTCCCCTCCGTGTCGCGGTGCGCGCCCCCGCGCGCCCCGCATATGGCCCAAGCTAGCCGGATCGGCCAGCCGGTTCGATCCGCTCCCTCGGCACCGCCAGTTCGAGCCGCTCGGCGTGGTGGCAGCGCACGGAATGTCCGCTCGCGAGCTCGCGCAGCACGGGCGCCTCGCGACGGCAGCGCTCGTCGGCGAAGGGGCAGCGCGGGTGGAAGTAGCAGCCCGCGGGCGGGTTCGCCGGGCTGGGCACCTCGCCCTTCAGCAGCACGTCG
>VGDA01000653.1 GCA_016869915.1 Alphaproteobacteria bacterium | reverse complement strand
TCGCGCTCCTGCAACCGAAGCGGGTGCGCCGCCTCGTGCTCGACGGCGTCGGGCTCTACGCGAAGGAGGAGCAGGCCGAGATCCTCGCCGGCTACCTGCCCGACGTCCCGGTCGACCACCAGGGGCTGCATGTCCTCTGGGCCTGGCAGTTCTGCCGCGACACCTACCTGTTCTGGCCGTGGTTCCGTCACGACAAGGCGGGCGTGCGCGACGTCGGCCTGCCCTCGCCCGAGGCGCTGCACGCGAAGTTCGTCGAGGTCGTGAAGGCCTATGGCTCGTTCCGCGCCTCCTACCGGGCGGCATTCCTGTTCGACAAGCGCGCGCGCCTGCCGCTCCTCTCAGTGCCGACCCTCGCGGCCTGCGCGCGCAACGACATGCTCTTCGGCTACCTCGACGAGCTCGAGCGCCTGATCCCCGGCGCGCGCCGGCAGGAGATCCCGGGCGTCGCCTCGCCGGAGGCCGCGGCGGAGACCGCCCGGCTGATCGGCGCCTTCCTCGACGGCTGAGCGCGGGCGCGGCGATGCACGTCCACGACCTCCTGGTCCTCGGCGCGGGCACGGCGGGCCTGCCCGCGGCGATCTTCGCCGCGCGGCGCGGCCTGCGCGTGCTGCTGGTCGAGAAGCTCGACCGCGTCGGCGGCACGCTGCATGTCGCGCAGGGCCAGCTCGCCGCGGCCGGCACCAGCCTGCAGCGCGAGCGCGGCATCGAGGATTCGCCGGAGCTGCACTTCGCCGACGTGATGCGCATCTCGCGCGGCACCGCGAACGAGGAGATGGTGCGCCTTGCGGTCCACGCGGCCACCGCCACGATCGAGTGGCTGCGCGCCGCGGGCTTCGCCTTCCATCCCGACAGCCCCGGCTATGTCTCCGCGCACGAGGGCTATTCGCGCCCGCGCAGCCATTGGGGCCTCGAGCGCGGCCTCTCCATCCTCTCGACCATGGAGCGCGAGCTCGCGCCGCATCTCGCCTCGGGCGCGGTCGAACTGCGCCTCGGCACCGGCATCGAGCGCCTGCTCGCCGATGGCGACACGCGCGTCGCCGGCGCCGTGCTGCGCGGGCCGGACGGCGTCGCGCGCGAGGTCCGCGCGCGCCAAGTCGCGATCACCACCGGCGGCTATGGCGGCAACCCGTCGCTGTTCGAGCGGCTGGAGGGCCTGCCGCTCTACGGGCCGCTGCCGCGCCCGGCGAGCGGCGAGGGCGTGGAGGCCGCGCTCGCGGCGGGCGCCGCGCTGCGCAATCCCGGCCATTTCCTGCCCGGCTTCGGCGGCATCGAGGACGAGCCCGGCAGCCGGCGCATCGTCGCCGCCGACCGCCCGGTGCTGCAGCCCAGGCTGCGCCTTCCCTGGGAGATCTACGTCAACCGCGACGGCCGCCGCTTCGTCGCCGAGGACGAGGCCGGCGCCGACATCCGCGAGCGCGCGCTGCGCGCGCAGCCCGGGCTCGTCTTCTGGATCGTCTACGACGCGCGCATCGCGCGCGAGGCGCCACCGCTGCTGCCCGCCTTCGACGCCGCGCGGCTCGAGCGCTGCTTCGCCACGCATCCGTCCTTCGTGCGCGCCGCGACGCTCGACGCGCTCGCGCGGCGCGCGGGCATCGACCCCGCCGGCCTCGCCGCGACCGTCGCCGACTACAACGCGGCCGTCCTGCGCGGCGGCGGCGACGCGCTGGGGCGCGCGCAGATGGGGCTGCCGATCGTCGAGCCGCCCTTCGTGGCGCTGCGCAACCACGGCATGGCGGTGAAGAGCGCGGGCGGCGTCGACGTCGACGCGCGCCTGCGCGTGCGCCGCCCCGATGGCCGCGCCTTCGAGAACCTCCAGGCCGCGGGCG
>VGDA01000652.1 GCA_016869915.1 Alphaproteobacteria bacterium | reverse complement strand
CGCACGCCTGGGCGCCGCGGCGCCAGATGAGATGATCACGACGACGCAGGCGGCAAGGCTGCTCGGCGTGTCTTCGCCGAACACCGTGAAGAACTGGCTCTCCGGTGGCCATTTTCCCGGTGCGCGCAGGACGCCGGGCGGCCATTGGCGCTTCGCGCGCCGCGAGGTCGAGGCCGTGAAGCTCCGCATGGCGGAGTTGCGGGCGCGCAACCGCCGCGGCGAGCTCGCGCCGCCGGACATCGAGGACGAGGCGCAACCGCCCACGCTCTAGCCAGTCTGCTCAGCGGTCCGGAAGGCGCTTGCGCATCGACGCATGCGGCGGGCCGCCATCGCGTTGCACGGGTCCGGTCGGGTCCATCGCGAACCCGGCCTTCTCGTAGAACCGAATCGCCCGGATGTTGGTCGAGCGCACCCATAGGCTGAGGCCGACGCAGCTGGCCCGCGCCAGTGCGATGCTCTCGATGGCAACGATCATCGACGCGGCGAAGGACTGGCCCGCGGTCCCGGGAACGAAACGGCCCTGGAAGCGGCGATCGACCCCGATCGCGTAGATGGCCAGGTATCTCGCGCGGCCAGGGCTGCAGTCGTCGGGATGCGCCACGTTCCTGAAGGCGAGCGTGGCATATCCCACCACCTCGTCGCCGCCCGCCGGCACGAACGCGTAGGTCGGCGGCGATGCCTCTCCCCTCGCGGCGTCGAACCACCTGCGGGACCGGAAATAGGCGTCGACCTCCGCGTCGCCGCAGTCGAACCGGTCGAGCCGCCCATCGTCAGGGAGCGCGAGCTCGAATCGGAGACCCGATGCCAGGCAAGCCTCTCCTCGTGGACGGAACGGGATCGCGCGGTGAAACCGGGCCGCAGGACGGTCATGCGCCCTTAAGCGCGAGATGCTGTTCCGCGCGCCCCGCCGCCTCAACCTGCCGCTGGTGCGAGGACGGTGCGCATCCGGACTAGGCCACCGCCTGGCAGACGAACCAGGCACCCGGCAGCCGCGGGGCATGCGCTTGCGGCGGCGAACGCGCCGGCGCACCATCCGCCCATGCCCAACAGGTCCGACATCCGCGCCGGCGAGACCGTGGTCGCGCTGCCCGGGCAGGCGCAGGCCGCGCTCTACTTCGTCGGTCGCATCCGCACGCCCTGGCCCGACCGCGCGTCGTGCCCGCGCCAGGGCCGCGAGGACGGGCCGGAATGCCGCATCGAGGTCGACGCGCCCTGGGACGCGGCGCTCGACGGCATCGAGGGCTACGCGCGCATCGAGGTCCTCTACTGGCTGCATGAATCGCGGCGCGACATCCTGCGCCAGAGCCCGAGGGACGACGGCGCCACGCGCGGCGCCTTCTCGCTGCGCTCGCCGGTGCGCCCCAACCCGATCGCGACGCAGCTCGTGCGCCTCGTGCGCCGCGAGGGCAGCGTCCTGGTCGTGCGCGGCCTCGACTGCATCGACGGCACGCCGCTCGTCGACCTCAAGCCCGACAGCTGCGCCTACTCGCCCGTCGCGCCCGCGAAGGCGGGGGGCTGAGCGGCGCGGGCGGCGGCGCGCGACAAGGGAGGCACGGATGGCGACGGGGCATGCGCATGGCGACCATGGCTGCGAGGCCTGCTGGCCCGCGGATGCGGAGGCGGCCTGGGAGGCGCGCCAGGGCCACGAATACGAGCACGACATCGTCGACGACTCGCATTTCATCGTCCGCACGATGGCGTGCAAGGCCTGCGGCCAGCGCTTCCTGTCGGTGATGACGGAGACGATCGACTGGGACGACGGCGACGATCCGCAGCACTGGATCCTGATCCCCGTCACCGAGGCGGAGGCCGCCGCCGCCATCGCCGGCGGC
>VGDA01000651.1 GCA_016869915.1 Alphaproteobacteria bacterium | reverse complement strand
GTTCCACGCTCCTGCTCGCCGCCCCCGCGCCGGCGCAGCAGCCGGCCTCTGTCAACCCGACCGCGAGCGCGGTCAAGGAAGACCAGCTGCTCCGGCAGCTCAATCCGTCCAACCCGTCCCTCGCCGGCCGCATCACCATCCCCGACGAGAAGGCGGCGACCCTCATCCAGCCGGCGGGCCGCGACTGGCGCAGCTTCCACCAGGGCACGCAGCTCTGGGTCGGCGCGATCGCGATCCTCGGCATGGCCGGCGTCCTCGTCGCCTTCTACGCGATGCGCGGCCGCATTCCCATCTCCGCTGGTCCTTCCGGCAAGACGATCCTGCGCTTCAACTCCTTCGAGCGCTTCGTCCACTGGCTGACCGCGGGCTGCTTCATCGTCCTCGCGATCACCGGCCTCAACGTCACCTTCGGCAAGAGCGTGCTCATGCCGGTGATCGGGCCCGAGGCCTTCGCGTCCTTCTCCCAGCTCGGCAAGTACGCGCACAACTTCCTCGCCTTCCCCTTCATGCTTGGCATCGTCTTCATGTTCGTGGTCTGGGCGAAGGACAACATCCCGAACGCCGTCGACGTCGCATGGTTCAAGGCGGGCGGCGGCCTGGTCGGCAAGGGCCATCCGCCCGCCAAGAAGTTCAACGGCGGGCAGAAGCTGATCTTCTGGTCGGTCATCCTCGGCGGCGTGGCGCTGTCGGTCACGGGCGTGATCCTGCTCTTCCCGTTCGCCGGCACGACGATGGCGGACATGCAGCTCTCGCAGATGGTCCACGGCGTCGTGTCGCTCGTGCTGATCGCCGTCATGATCGCCCACATCTACATCGGCTCCGTGGGCATGGAGGGCGCGTTCGACGCCATGGGCAACGGCCAGGTCGACCTCAACTGGGCGAAGGAGCACCACTCGCTCTGGGTCGAGGAAGTGTCGACCAAGGGCGGCGCGCGCGCGCAGCCGGCCGAGTGACGCCTCGCGCCGGCCGCTTGGCCGGCAAAAGCAGAAGGGCGGCGGATGGATCCATCCGCCGCCCTTTTCCTTTTCCGGGCCGCGCGCGGCGCCGGGACTCGATCGACGATCAGCCGCCGCGCCAGCTCGGGCCGACGAGGTTCGAGCCGGGGTCGCCGACGCGCGCACCCGAGGTCGCGTAGGTCTGGTATGCAGTGCCCGCGGGCATCATCTCGATGAGGTACCAGGCGGCGCCGCCGGCAAGCAGCACGGAGACGACGATGGAGGCGACGAAGGCGCGCATGGGGAGGGCCTTTCCTGCTCGGGTTGTTGCTTGGGCATGCGATATGCAACGCCGGGGGGCGCTGTCAACAGCGGTGTCTCAGGGAACAGCCGGGACCTCGGCGATTTCGCGCACCAGCTTGTTGGCGATCGCGTAGGCGAAGGACTGGAAGTCCTCGACCACCATGACGAAGGACCCGGGGCCGCCGGCCACGTTCTCCTGGAAGTAGTTGCCGAGCCCGCCCGGCGGGTGGGTGTGGTAGGGGTTCCAGGGCATGGGAACGGGCGACAGGATCACCAGCCCGTTGATCACGATGCCCTGCGCCACGGCTTCGTCTCGCGCGACCGAGGGCAGCTTGCCGTTGGTGTTGGTCCCGTCGCCGGAGACGTCGACGGTGCGCCGCTGGCTCTGGTGGCCGCTGCGCGCGAAGAGCGACGCGGCATGGTCGATCGCCGCGCCGATGGCCGTGCGGCCGGCGAAGGGACGTGGCCTGGCGACGAGCGCCGCGGCGAAGTCCTCCGCGCTCTCCTCGTCCCGGATCACCGTCCAGTCGACGGTCACGAATTGCTCCCACTCGCCGGACCACTCGACGAAGCACACTGCGATGCGCCCCAGTGGC
>VGDA01000650.1 GCA_016869915.1 Alphaproteobacteria bacterium | reverse complement strand
CACGCATCTCGACGATCGTCGCGGCGAGCGCCTGCGCGACGGCGTGACCATCGCCATCATCGGTCCACCCAACGCCGGCAAATCCTCGCTGCTCAACCTGATCGCCAAACGCGACGCGGCGATCGTGTCGGAGACCGCCGGCACGACGCGCGACGTGATCGAGGTGCATCTCGATCTCGGCGGCTATCCCGTGACCCTCGCCGACACCGCCGGCCTGCGCGATTCGGCCGATCCAATCGAGCGGGAAGGCGTGCGCCGCGCCCGGGCGCGCGCCAGCGACGCCGACATCCGCGTGCTGGTGGTGCAGGCGGCGGAGTCGCCCGGTGTGTCGGACGACTGGCGACGCGTGGCGCGCGATGTGTGGAGCACCGCCGATGTCTGGGACGGCGCCACCGACCTGGTGGTGGTCAACAAGATCGACCTGTTGGCCGACAACGGCGCCGGGATCGACCCGGCGGCCCAGGACATCGCCGCCGACGGCACGCGTCGCGCGACCTATCTCGGCGTCTCGGCGCTGTCGGGCCACGGCGTGCCTGATCTGCTCGAGCGGCTCGAAGGCGCCGTGGCGGCGATGCTCGGCGACGTCGAGATCGTCGGCGAGCACACCGCGCTCTTGGCGCGCGCCAGCGCCACGCCGCCGCCGCTTACCCGCGCGCGCCACCGCGAGGCGCTGACGCAGTGCGCCCAGGCGCTCGATCGCGCCATGGCGGCGGCGCGCGCCAATCCCCGCATGCCCGAGCTGATCGCCGAGGATCTGCGCCTCGCCGGCCGCGCCCTGGCGCGCATCACCGGCCGCATGGACGTCGAGGACATGCTCGACGTGGTGTTCCGGGATTTCTGTATCGGGAAGTGATCGGCAGCGCCGCCGGCTGCGGCGATCCCGGGAAGCGCGATCCGGCGGCTAGCGCCGCCCTTCCAGGCGGAAGCCGTACTCCTCCAGGCTCGCCACCGGCCGCGGCCAACTGCGCCGCGCCGCCACGATGCCGAGCGCCGTCATCACGCCCGGGAGCAGCGGCACCAGCAGCCGGCCCCACCACGGCTCATTGGTGAGCACGAACAGCGCGACGTAGCTCGTGGCCAGGAACAGCGCGCCCATCATGACCGGAAAGAGCAGCGAACCGACCACCGAGGTGCCGGCCTCCATGCGGGCCAGCCGCCCGTCCGCGGCCATCGCCGCCGCGAACCCGCGCATCGTCGCGAGGTAGCCGCCGGCATCGCCGGTGCCCGACACCACGAACGCCAGCACGCCGCCGTCGCTCAGCCGGAGCCGCGTCTCGTAGCTGGGGCCGTACTTGTGCGCGTCGTCGCGGCCCGACCGCAGGCGCGCGACCTGGGCGGGCGCGATCCGTCGCTCGCCGCCCTCAGCGCCACGAAGCGTCAGCGCCGTGCCGTCGAAGGATACGGTGACGGCGCCCCGGAGGCCGAGCCGACGCGGGAAGCGGAACGACGGCTGGCTGAAGGCGGCGTTCATCGTGCGGTGGCCGCCACCTGGCGCGAGAACGTCTTGCGCATGGCGCGGGCGTGCTCGCCCTTGCGGTCCGGCGAGCAGGTCCGCCGTCGGCGAGCATCCTCACCGCGCCGTTCCGCTCCGCCCGACACCCGAACCTTCATTGTCTGTCGTGTCCATGATCGAGATCGTAGACACGATCATCGTGCCACGCCATCGGCACCCTGTCGGTGCGAGCCCGTCGATGAAAAGGCGGTCCAGGCCGGACGTTCGGACGATGCCAGGCGGGCCGCTCTAACCTGGATCACCGGCTGTCGAAGCCGACGCGCGTGGATCGGCCACGCAGGCGCAGGCGAGCGCGAGCGCGAGAATTGCCGCCGACGGGCCCAGCA
>VGDA01000649.1 GCA_016869915.1 Alphaproteobacteria bacterium | reverse complement strand
AACATACGACCGGAGGTCACCATGATGCCGAGCCTGAGCCGCGCCCTAGTCGCCGGTGCCGCCCTTGCCGCGCTCGCCTGCGCGGCGCCTGCCGACGCGCGGTCCTTCCGCTGGGCCAATGACGGCGACGTCAACTCGATGGATCCCTATGCGCGCAACGAGACGTTCCTGCTGAGCTTCACGCAGAACATCTACGACCCGCTGATCCGTCGCGATCCCAAGCTGCGTCTCGAGCCCGCGCTCGCGACCGAGTGGTCGCAGCCCTCGCCGACGGTCTGGCGCTTCAAGCTGCGCGCGAACGTGAAGTTCCACGACGGCGCGCCCTTCACGGCCGACGACGTCGTGTTCTCCTTCACCCGCGCCACCACCGGCGGCTCGAACATCAAGGGCTATTTCGGCTCGGTGAAGGAGGCGCGGAAGATCGACGACCTCACGGTCGAGTTCGAGACCAACGGGCCGAACCCGATCTTCCCCGAGGAGATCACCGGCTGGGGCATGATGTCCAAGGCGTGGTCGGAGAAGAACGGCGCCATGGTCTCCGCCGACCTCACCAAGCGCGAGGAAAACTTCGCCACGCGCAACGCCAACGGCACCGGGCCCTTCATGCTGAAGAGCCGCGAGCCGGACGTGAAGACGGTGCTCGTCCCGAACCCGAACTGGTGGGACAAGGCGCAGCACAACCTGACCGAGGTCACGTTCTTCCGCATCGGCAACGACGCTACGCGCGTCGCCGCGCTGCTCTCCGGCGAGGTAGACTTCGTCTACACCGTGCCGCCGCAGGACATGCCGCGAGTCGCCAGCACGCAGGGCCTCAAGCTGGTCCAAGGACCGGAGCTGCGCACGATCTACCTCGGCTTCGACCAGGACCGCGCCGAACTCCAGGAGTCCTCGGTAAAGGGCAAGAACCCGTTCAAGGACCGGCGCGTGCGCCAGGCCTTCTACCAGGCGATCGACATGGAGGCGATCCGCAGCCGCGTGATGCGCGGACAGGCGAACGTCTCCGCGCTGATGATGGGCCCGGGCGTCAATGGCTGGTCCGAGGCCCAGAACAGGCGCGCGCCCTTCGACGTCGAGGCGTCGCGCAAGCTGCTCGCCGAGGCCGGCTACCCGAACGGCTTCGAGGTCGGCATGGACTGCCCGAACGACCGCTACGTCAACGACGAGCAGATCTGCCAGGCGGTCACCGCGATGCTCGCGCGAATCGGCATCAAGGTGAACCTCAACGCCCAGACGCGCGCCAAGTTCTTCGAGAAGGTCAACGTGCCGCGCTTCGAGACGTCGTTCTACCTGCTGGGCTGGACGCCGGCGACCTACGACGCGCACAACGTCTTCTTCAACCTCGTGCATTGCCGCGCCCTGCCGCGCTCGCGCGGCATGTTCAACAACGGCGGGTACTGCAACCCCGAGATCGACAAGCTCACCGACGCGATGGCGAGCGAGGTCGACCCGAAGAAGCGCACGGCGATCATCGAGCAGGCCAACCAGCTGCTAAAGGATGATTTCGGCTACATCCCGCTCCACCAGCAGACGGTGGTCTGGGCGATGAAGCAGAACGTCGAGGTCGCGCAATACGCGGACAACTATTTCCCGTTGCGCCTCGTCAACATGAAGTGACGGGCCTGCGGCTGCGCGGCGGCGCAGGAATGGACGGCGCCGGGGGAGACCCCGGCGCCGTCTCGCTTTCCGGGGCTGGCGGCTGCATGCGCGATGCTCCACCATGCGTGCCACGGGTCGCAGGGCGTGCCGGCGACCGCGACGACGCACCAAGGGGACCCCCATGCAGATCTCGATGTCGGCTACAGCGCTCGGCACGAGCCGCCACGTGCTGGCCAGCCTCGACCACATCCT
>VGDA01000648.1 GCA_016869915.1 Alphaproteobacteria bacterium | reverse complement strand
CGACCCGCATCGCGCGCTGGTGGTCGACTTCTCCGCCGTGCCCTTCCTCGACTCGACTGGCGCGCATGTCGTAGAGGGCCTGACGCGCAAGGCCGCGCGCGCCGGCGTCAGGCTCTTCCTCGCCGGCGCCGACGTCGAGGCGCGCCGCGTGCTGCTGGCCCAGGGGCTGCGCGCGCCCGAGGTTGCCTACGCCGCGACGGTCGAGGACGCGCTGCGCCAGTACCGCGAGGCGCGCGGCGATTGGGCCAGGAGCCGCTAGCCGTCGAAGTCGGCGGCGAGCCGCGCGCGCGACCCCGCCCCGCCGCCCTCGCGGAACCCGACGAGCTTCTCGAACCAGTCCATGGCGTTGCTCATGCCTTCGCGCCGCGGGGCGCGCGCGGCGCCGCGAGCGCCTCGTCCCAGGCCGGCGTGCCGCTGAAGCGCGGGACGAGGAAGTCGATGAAGCTGCGCACCTTCGCGGTGAGGTGGCGGCCCTGCGGGCGCACGGCGTGGATGGCGATGGGCGGCGCCTCGTGGCGCGGCAGGACGCGGCGCAGCCCTCCGCTGGCGAGGTCGCGGCCGACGATGAAGCTCGGCAGGAGCGCGATGCCGGCGCCGTGCAGCGCCGCCGCGCGCAGCGCGTCGCCATTGTTCGCGCGCAGGCGGCCCGAGACGCGCACCGCGACTTCCTCGCCCCCGGGTCCGACGAAGCGCCGGTTGTCGCCCCATGATGCGTAGGCGTAGCCGAGGCATTCGTGGCGGGCGAGGTCGGCCGGCAAGCGCGGCGCGCCCGCGCGGCGCAGGTAGGACGGCGCGGCGCAGGCCACGAGGCGACAGGGCGCCAGGCGGCGCGCGACCAGCGAGCTCGGCGCCAGGCGGCCGACGCGGATCGCGAGGTCGTGGCCCTCCTCGACGAGGTCGACCATGCGGTCCTCGAGCGCGAGCTCGATCGACACCTGCAGGTGCGCCGCCATGTAGTCGGCGACCGCGGCGGCGAGATGCATCGTACCGAACGAGACCGGTGCGCTGACGCGCAGCCGCCCCGATGGCCGCGCCTGCAGCGCGCCGACGGCGCTGTCCGCCTCCGCCAGCTCGGCGAGGATCGCCGCGCAGCGCTCGTGGTAGACGCGGCCTGCCTCGGTCGGCGCGACGCGGCGCGTCGTGCGGTCGAGCAGCCGCGCGCCAAGATGCGCCTCGAGGTCCTGCACGTGGCGGCTGGCCATGGCGCGCGAGATGCCCAGCGCGCGAGCGGCCGCCACGAAGCTGCCGCGCTCGGCCACCGCCGCGAAGGCGCGCATCGCCGCGACCCTGTCCATGCCCGGGCCTCCCGAAATGCCGGGGGCCGCGTAGCAGTCGGCGTGGCGATTGATCAACGCCGTGCAATAATCAGTTGCGCATCCGCCGGATTGGAGCCGCGCGCGGCGATGGCCAGTCTTCGCGGGCGCTAGGACAGGATCCCGGAGCAAGCCCATGCCGACCACAATCCCCGCCATCCTCCATGTCGGTTCGAGCCCGGGCAGCGAGGCCGCGGCCGCTTTGCGGGGGCGGCGATGATCGAGGCGCGCCCCTTCGCGGGGCTCGGCGGCGCGGACCATGGCTGGCTGCGCGCGCGCCATCATTTCTCCTTCGCGGGCTACAGCGATCCCGCGCGCATGGGCTGGGGCAGGCTCAGGGTCTGGAACGACGACGAGATCGCGCCCGGAACCGGCTTCGATCCGCACCCGCATCGCGACATGGAGATCGTGACCTGCGTGCGCGAAGGCGCGATCACCCATCGCGACCATCTCGGCAACGAGGGGCGCACGGTCGCGGGCGACGTGCAGGTGATGTCGGCGGGCACGGGCATCGTGCACGCCGAGTACAACCTCGAGCCCGT
>VGDA01000647.1 GCA_016869915.1 Alphaproteobacteria bacterium | reverse complement strand
CGGCCTGCACCGTGCGCATCCCGTCGCGCACCAGGGTGTTGCAGAGGTCGGTCGCGCCGGTCAGGTCGTCGGCGATGGCGCCGAGCAGGCAGGACGATGTCATCTCGGATGGCTCCGGCGGTGCGTACGCGGGTCGCACGTTTTGCGTTCGCGGCGCGGGGCCGCTGCCTGTAATTTGTCGCGCCGGAAGGCTGCCGCCGGCAATCGGAACTTGGGCACGCAGGAGAGTGTCGCATGAAGGTCGCCGTCATCGGGCTCGGGTCGATGGGCATGGGAGTGGCGGCGTCGCTCCTGCGCGCGGGCCACGAGGTGCGCGGCTTCGACGTGCGCGCCGAGGCCTGCGCCGCGCTGGCGAAGCTCGGCGGGACGGCCTGCGCGAGCCCGGCGGAGGCCGCGCGCGGCGCGCAGGTCGCCATCGTCCTCGTGGTCAATGCGGCGCAGGTCGACGACGCGCTGTTCGGCGCCACCGGCGCAGCGGCGGAGATGGCGCCGGGCAGCGTCGTCCTGCAGAGCGCCACCGTGCCGCCCGACTATCCCGAGGCGCTGGGCAGGCGGCTCGCGGAGAGCTCGCTCCTGCTCGTCGACGCGCCTGTCTCCGGCGGCGCGGCGGGCGCGCTGTCGGGCAAGCTCACGATCATGGCGTCGGGCGCGCCGGAGGCCTTCGCGGCCTGCGAGCCCGTGCTGGCCGCGATCGCGGCGAAGGTCTACCGGCTCGGCGACCGGCCCGGGCCGGGGTCGCAGGTGAAGCTCGTGAACCAGCTTCTCGCGGGCGCGCATATCGCGGTCGCGGCCGAGGCGATGGCGCTCGCCATCCGCCTCGGCGCCGACCCGCGTGCGGTCTACGAGGTGATCACCAACAGCGCCGGCGGCTCGTGGATGTTCCAGAACCGCATGGCGCATGTCCTCGACGGCGACTACGCGCCGCGATCGGCGGTGAACATCTTCGTCAAGGACCTCGGCATCGTGCTCGAGGCGGCGAAGAAGAACCTCTTCCCGACGCCGATGGCGGCCACGGCGCACCAGCTCTTCACGATGGCCGCCGCGCGCGGCCTGGGCGGCGAGGACGATGCCGCCGTGATCAAGGTGTTCAGCGCGCTGGCGGGGATCGAACTGCCGGCACCGGCCGCGCCCGGAGACGACGCCGGCAGGAAGAGCTGAGGAGGACGACATGCCGCGTTTCGCCGCCAATCTCTCGATGATGTACCAGGAGCACGCGTTCCTGGATCGCTTCGCCGCCGCAGCGGCCGACGGCTTCCGCGCGGTGGAGTTCCTCTTTCCCTATGCCCATCCGCCCGTCGAGGTCGCGGCGAGGCTGCGCGCGGCGGGCGTCGCGAACGTGCTCTTCAACTTCCCGCCGGGGAACTGGGACGCGGGCGAGCGCGGCATGGCCGCCATCCCGGGGCGCGAGGCGGAGTTCGCGTCGACCGTGGCCAAGGCGCTCGAATACGCGGCGGTGCTCGACTGCCCGCGCCTGCACGTGATGGCGGGCATCCCGTCGGGGGACATGGACCGCGGGGCCTGTCGCGCGACCTATGTCGCGAACCTTCGGCTCGCGGCGGCGGCGGCGGCGAAGTCGGGCAGGGACGTGCTGATCGAGCCGATCAACACGCGCGACATGCCGGGCTATTTCCTGAACCGGCAGGACGAGGCGCATCGCATCCGCGAGGAGGTCGGCGCGCCGAACCTCAAGGTGCAGCTCGACCTTTACCACTGCCAGATCATGGAGGGGGACCTCGCGGCGAAAATCCGGCGGGACCTCGCCCATGTCGGCCATGTCCAGGTCGCGGGCGTGCCGGAGCGGCACGAGCCGGATCGCGGCGAGGTGAACTTCCCGTTCCTGTTCGACCTCCTGGACGAGC
>VGDA01000646.1 GCA_016869915.1 Alphaproteobacteria bacterium | reverse complement strand
TCTCGATGGTGCATTCGCTCGCGGGGCTCCTGCATGGCGGCGGCCTCGTCGCCGCGCGTCCCTTCCGCGACCCCCACCATTCCGCCAGCGTCGCCGCGCTCGTCGGCGGCGGCGCGCGCGGCCGTCCCGGCGAGGTGAGCCTCGCCCATGGCGGCGTGCTCTTCCTCGACGAGCTGCCGGAGTTCCAGCGCGGCGCGTTGGAGGCGCTGCGCCAGCCGCTCGAATCGGGGCGCGCCGTCGTCGCTCGCGCCAACGCGCATGCGAGCTATCCCGCGCGCGTCCAGCTCGTCGCCGCCTGCAATCCCTGCCGCTGCGGGCATATCGCGGATCCGTCGCGCGCCTGCGGGCGCGCGCCGCGCTGCGGGCGCGATTACCTGGCGCGGCTCTCCGGCCCGCTGCTCGACCGCATCGACATGCAGGTCGAGCTCGCGCCCGTTCCGCCTGCGACGCTCGCCGCGGCCCCGGCCGCCGAGCCCAGCGCCGCCGTGGCCGCGCGCGTCGCCCGCGCGCGCGAACGCGCCGCCGCGCGTGGCGCGGCGCTTGGCCGCGCGCCCGGCCGCGCGGCGTGGAACGCCATGCTCGATGGCCGCGCCCTGGAGCAGGCCGCGCAGCTAGACGATCCGGCGCGCGCGCTGCTCGCCCGCGCGAGCGAGCGCCTCAGGCTGTCCGCGCGCGGCTACAACCGCGTGCTGCGCGTGGCGCGCACGCTGGCCGACCTCGACGGCAGCACGCTGCTCGGCCGCGCCCATGTCGGCGAGGCGCTGGCCTATCGGCGCTCGCCCGGGCTCGAGGCCTAGGTGGAGCGGCGTCCTCAGCGCCCGGCGAGCTTCGCCAGCGTGCGCGCGAGGATCCCCGCGGGGCTGGAGAGCTCGTCGAGCAGCGAGAAATGGTCATGGCCCGGAAGCGGCACGAAGGCGCCGTCGAGTCCGGCCGAGCGCCACGCCGCGTAGTACTCGACCGACTGGCGCTGCAGCTCGGAGAGCTCGCCGCCGCCCGCCGTGACGAGCAGGCGCCCGGCCTTCTTGGGCAGGGTGTGGATGGGCGAGCAGCGCCGCGCCTCCATCACGTCCATGCCCAGCGCCTTGTTGAGGTAGGACAGGCGGATCGGCTCGAGGTCGAAGAGCCCGCTGATCGCGAGGCCGCCGGCGACGCGCGGGTTGCCCATCGCGATGGCCGTCAGGTGGCCGCCCGCCGAATGCCCGCCGACATAGAGCCGGTTCGGGTCGCCGCCGAGCCGCGCGAGGTTGTCGAGCAGCCAGTCGGTCGCGCGCCGGATCTCCTGGCAGATCTCCGGCATGCGCTTGCCCGGCGCAAGCGTGTACTCGACATTCGCGAAGTTGATGCCGTGCGCCAGCACGCCGGCGGCGAGCTGCAGCGAGCTGCGCTTGTCGTTGTACTGCCAGTAGCCGCCATGGATGAAGGCGAAGGTCGGCGCGCCGGGCCTGCCGCAGGGCACGAAGTCGAGCACCTCGCGCGGGCCGTCGCCGTAGGCGAGGTCCGCCTGGTGCGGCACGCGCGCGCGCAGCTCGTCGCTGCGCGCCGCCCAGCCGCCGACATAGGCGGCGCGCTTTTCCGGCCCGACATGCGCGCTGTTGTCGTAGGCGGCGTCGAGCGCGGCCTGGTCGAAGTCGCCATAGACGAGGGGCATGGGCTGTCTCCGTTCGCGGGCCTGACCAGCCGGAGCCTAGCGCAGGTCGGCCGCGCCGCGCAGCCACCGGGCCATGCGCGGACGGGCTGTTCGCGGCGCGTGGCGCCGGTCTAGGCCGCAAACTCATAAAAGGATGGCGGTTTTGCGCGAATACTGATTCAAGCTCCCGAAAGGGAGATGGATCATGGCGCGCTACGATCTGACGGATTTCGAGT
>VGDA01000645.1 GCA_016869915.1 Alphaproteobacteria bacterium | reverse complement strand
GGGGCCGAGCCCGGGCAGGGCTGCCATCGCGCCGGCATCCGCCGGCATTTCCGCCTTCAGGGATTCGAGCACCTCGAAGCGCCCGGTGCGCAGGATGTCGCCGATCTTGCCGGCGAGGTCCTCGCCGATCGTGGGCAACTCCGCCAGGTCGCGGCCTTCGCGCACCATGTCGTGCACGCTCTGCGGCAGGGCGGTCAGCGTGCGCGCCGCGCGACGATAGGCACGCGCGCGAAACGGATTGTCGCCCTTCAGCTCGAGCAGATCGGCCGTCTGGTCGAACATGGCGGCGATGTCGACATTCTGGACGGGCATTATCGAGAAGCATCGCCGGACGTGGCGGGCGAAGCCTTGATGTGGATCAGAGCCGCGATTTGATCTGCCGCAACCTGTCGTGCAGGCGATTGCATCAGACTGGTGACGTTCAGGAGAGACGTCATGTCGGCAGCGACGCTTCAGGTCACGTTTCGCAATATCGACGCCTCCGAGGCCGTGGAACGCAAGGTGCGCGAGCGGGCGGCGGAGCTGGAACGGTTCTTCGATCGCATCGTCGCCTGCCACGTCGTCATCGAGCGGCCCAAGCGCCGACGGCACGGCGATCCCTACCGCGTCGGCATCGATCTCACGGTGCCGGGCAAGCGCATCGCCATACGGCGAGCCCCGGGCGACGACGAGGCTCACGATGATGTCTATGTCGCCGTGCGCGACGCCTTCGATGCCGCGCGCCGTCGGCTGGAGGACCACGCGCGGCGCGTGCGCGGCAGCGTGAAGGCGCACGACGCGCCGCCGCATGGCCGGATCGCCAGTCTGATCGCGGAAGGCGACTACGGCTTCATCGCGGCGAGCGACGGCAGCGAGGTGTATTTCCACCGCAACGCTGTCGCCAATGACGGCTTCGACAAGCTGAAGGTCGGCCAGGCCGTGCGTTTCTCCGTTCCGCCCGGCGGCGGCGAGAAGGGCCCGCAGGCCAGCGTCGTCACGCCCATCGGCAGGCTTCGCTTGCCGGCCGCCGACTGATCCACTTGGACGCTCGCGAGGCAGCCACGATGGCCAAACGTCCCGCAAACACCCTGATCGTCGTCGCCGACGGCTCGCGCGCGCGCTTTCTCCGCGTCGAGGCGGACAAGCTTGTTTCGGCCGGCCTCAGCGATCTTGTCTCGCCGCGCAGCCGGCTGCGAGCCCGGGCACTGGCGAGCGACAGCCCCGGCCGCGGCTTCAGCTCGGCACGCGGCGGCGCGCGCCATGCGCTCGAACCGCAAGAGGACTACCACCAGCTCGAGAAGCACCGCTTCATGGCGATCGTCGCGGCGACGCTGGGCGCGGCGAACGCCAATCGCGAGTTCGACGAGCTGATCCTCGTCGCGCCACGCCGCAGCTTGGGTGAACTGCGCGAGTTGCTGTCCGCCGCGGTGCGTCGCCGCGTTCGCGAGGAAGTGCCCAAGGATCTCACCAACGAACCCGTCACGCGCCTGCGTCAACGGCTCGCTCCGGTCCTGGGGCCGCGCCTCGCCGCGCCAGAGCGCCTGCGCGCCAGGTGAGGCCGAGCCGCAACGCAGAAGGAGACGCCCCATGAAAGCCCGCGACGTCATGGTCTCGCCGGTGATCACCGTCAGGTCGAGCGCGACCGTGCACGAGGTCGCCCGGCTGCTGCTCGAGAAGCGGATCAGCGCCGTGCCCGTGGTCGACGACCAGGGCAAGCTGGTGGGCATGGTCAGCGAGGGCGACCTGCTGCATCGCGCGGAAATCGGCGCGGAACGACGCCGCTCGCACTGGCTGGCGATATTCGACGCGCAACACGTGCTGGCCAGCGATTTCATCAAGTCGCACGCGCGCAAGGTCGCCGACCTCATGGCGCGGCCGGTGATC
>VGDA01000644.1 GCA_016869915.1 Alphaproteobacteria bacterium | reverse complement strand
CGGCCAACATCGGCTCGCTCTCGCAGCTCTCCGGCCAGGTCGGCGCCGCCGCCTCGATGGGCGCGTTCCTGCTCGACTCGCTGCGCAACGCCTACGCGATCTCCGGCGCGGTCGAGGAAGACCATCGCCTTCTGGCCCAGGTCGAGGACGAGGTCGGGCGCACGATGGTCTCGATCGACCGCATGCGCACCGAGCTCTCCGAGGACATCGCGCGCCAGTCCTCCTATGTCAGCCGCGAGCGCTCGAACATGACGACGCTCGGGTCGGCCGTGCGCACGGGCGAGTTCTACGGCCCGGGCCTGTCGGCGCGCGCCATAGGCCCCGCCGCCGCGAACGCACGCGCCGCCGCCCCGGCCCCCGCCGCCGCGCGCCCGCTCGTCACCATCCGCTACGACCGCCCGAACCCCGCCTTCGAGCAGTCGCTCTACGCCGCTGCCACGCGCGCCCTCGAGGCGAGGCCGCAGGCGAGCTTCGAGATCGTCGGCGTGGCGGCGACCGGCGGCGGCGCCGGCGACGCCGCGATGGCGACGGCGAACGCGCGCCGCCAGGCGGAGCAGGTCATGCGCGCCCTCGTCGACATGGGCATGCCCGCGGACCGCGTGCGCCTGCAGTCGCGCAGCGACGCCCCGCCACCGCGAACGAGGTCCAGGTCTTCGTGCGCTGAGCGCGCCGCCCCGGCGGGGAGGCGGGACCGGATCGCAGGAGGCGCAGGCGAGACCCCGATGTCCGAGGCGACCTACACCAAGACCTTCCCGGTGTCGTGGCAGGAACTCCACCGCGACGCGAAGGCGCTCGCCTGGCGGCTGCACGGGCTGCGCGCCTGGAGCGGCATCGTGGCCATCACGCGCGGCGGCCTCGTCCCCGCGGCGATCGTCGCGCGCGAGCTCGACCTGCGCGTGATCGACACGATCTCGATCCGCACCTACGACCACCAGTCCGCCGGCAAGGCGCAGCTGCTCAAGGGCTCGACGCTCGGCGGCGCGGACAATTCGGGGCTGCTGATCGTCGACGACCTCGTCGACACCGGCACGACGGGCCGGGTCGTGCGCGACCTCCTGCCCGGCGCGCATTTCGCGACGGTCTACGCCAAGCCCGCGGGCAAGCCGCTGGTCGACACCTACGTGACCGAGGTGAGCCAGGACACCTGGATCATGTTCCCCTGGGACACGGAGCTCCAGCTCGCCCGGCCGATCGCCGAGAGCACGCGGAGGTGAACGCAGCGGAGCGGCGCCAGGGCGCCGCGATCGCCGGGCCGCTGCTGGTCCTCGCGGCGCTCGCCCTCGCCTGGGGCTGCAACTGGCCCTTCATGAAGATCGTATTCGCGGAGCTCCCGGTCTGGGGCTTCCGCGCCGCGTCCGGGGTGGTCGCCGGCCTCGCCCTGCTCGCCGTCGCGCGCATGCGCCGGGAGCCGACCATGCCCGCCGGCGCGCGCGACTGGCGCTTCCTCGCGATATCCGCCTTCCTCAACGTCACGGTCTGGCAGGTGACGACCGCCTATGGCGTGCAGCTGCTCGGCTCGGGCCATGCCGCGGTGCTCGCCTTCACCATGCCTCTCTGGTCCGGGCTCATCGCCTTCGTCGCCTTCGGCGAGCGGCCCGGCGGGCTCTTCGTCGCGGCGCTGGCGATGGGCATGGCGGGCGTCGGCCTGCTCAGCTTCCGCGGCGGCGGCTTCGCCGCCAGCGACCTTCCGGGCATGGGCCTCATGTTCATCGCCGCGATCGGCTGGGCGCTCGGCGTGCAGCACGGCAAGCGCGCGCGCCACAGGCCGGAGCTGCCGATGCTCGCCAGCACGGGCTGGCAGCTCGTGCTGGCCTCGATCCCGGTCTTCTTGGTCTGGCCGCTCGCGGAGCCCGTGCGCTGGCCG
>VGDA01000643.1 GCA_016869915.1 Alphaproteobacteria bacterium | reverse complement strand
GGTCATCACCGCGCCGACGCCCTCGTAGGAATCGAGCGCGGTCACGTCCCTGCCCCGCCAGCGCCCCGGCAGCGCGCTGCCGCCATAGACGAAGACCGAGGGCACGTTGCAGCGGACCATCGCCATCATCACGCCGGGCAGGGTCTTGTCGCAGCCCGCGAAGCCGACCAGCGCGTCATAGGCGTGGCCGCGCATCACGGCCTCGATCGAGTCCGCGATGAGCTCGCGGCTCACCAGGCTGAAGCGCATGCCGAGATGGTTCATCGACACGCCGTCGGAGACTGAGATCGTCGTGAACTCGCGCGGCGTGCCGCCGCCCTCGCGCACCCCGGACTTCGACTCCAGGGCCTGCGGCCCGAGGGTGAGCGAGCAGGGCGTGGTCTCGCCATGGGTGGAGACGACGCCCACCATCGGCCGCGCGATGTCGTCGTCGTCGAGCCCCATCGCGCGCAGGAAGGCACGATGGGGCGTGCGGTCGATGCCCTCGATCGCGACGCGCGAGCGGAGCCTGCGCGCGCTCACATCGCCTCGCGCAGCAGGGCCTCGACGCCTTCCGCCGTCAGCGGGCGCGGGTTGGTCGCGGCGGTATGGTCCTTGAGCGCGTGGGGCACGACCTGCGCGAACATCGCCTCGGTGACGCCCATCGCGCGCAGGCCGCCCGGGATGCCGATGCGCGCGTTGAGCGCGGCGACGTGCCTGTCGAGCTCGGTGCCCGCGGGCAGCCCCATGGCCTGGCGCAGTCGGTCGTATTTCCAGCCGATCCCGTTGACCCCGGCGTTGAAGCGCAGCACCGCCGGCATCACGACGGCGTTGAGCGTGCCGTGGTGCATGTTGAGCGGCTGGATCGCGCCGAGCGGGTGAGACAGCGCGTGGACCGCGCCGAGCCCCTTCTGGAAGGCCATCGCGCCCTCCATCGAGGCCATCATCATGTTCCAGCGCGCGTCGCGGTCCTTGCCGTCCTGCACGGCGCGCTCGAGGTGCGAGGCGCAGCGCATCGCGCCGTCCAGCGCGATCGCCTCGGCCGGCGGATTGCTCGCGGGCGCGAGGAAGGTCTCGACGCAATGCGCGAGCGCGTCCATTCCCGTCGCAGCGGTGAGCCCGGGCGGCAGGCCCAGCGTGAGCTCGGGGTCGCAGAGCGCGAGACGCGGGATCAGGTGCGGGCTGATCAGCGCGAGCTTGCGCCCGTCCTCGAGGATCACGACCGCGCCGCGCCCGACCTCGCTGCCCGTGCCGGAGGTGGTCGGCACCGCGATCACGGGCGCGACCTTCGGCGTGATGCGCGCGACGCCACCCTCGATCGCCATGTACTGCGCCAGCGCGCCCGGATGCGTGGCGAGCAGCGCGACGGCCTTGGCGAGGTCCATCGACGAGCCGCCGCCGACGGCGACCAGGCCGTCGCAGCCATGTTCGCGATAGAGCTCGAGCGCGATCTTCGTCGCGGCCTCGGTCGGGTTGGAGGGCGTGCCGTCGAACACCGCGAGCGGCTTCGGCGACATGGCATCGGCGACGCGCTGGGCGATGCCCGCGGCGGCGACGCCCTTGTCGGTCACGAGCAGCGGGCGGGAGATCCCCGCGAGCTTCATCTCGTCCGGCAGCAGCCTGACCGCGCCGAAGTCGAACTGGATCCGGGTGAGGTAGGTGATGAGCGCCATGGGGTCCTCCGTGGCGCAGAAACTTAGCGGGAAGCAGCGGCGCGCGTGACCGTTTTCGCGTCGCCGCGCCCGGGATCCCGGTTCCCGGCCGCCTCAGGTCCCATCGGCTATGCAGGCCTCGAAGCCTTCGGCGAGGGCCGTGCGGTCGATGCGCCGGCCGATGAAGACCAGCTTGGAGCGCCGCTCCGCGCCGGTGCGCCACGGGCCGATGAAGTCGCCT
>VGDA01000642.1 GCA_016869915.1 Alphaproteobacteria bacterium | reverse complement strand
CGCCGACACGCTGGCCGGCGGGCTTGGCAACGACCGGCTCGATGGTGGCGCCGGGCTCGACACGGCGGACTATTCCTATCTGTCGACGGGCATCGCCGCGACGGCGAGCGCCTCTGGCACGACGACACTCGTGGCGGGCGACGGCGACACCGACCGCCTCGTTCAGGTCGAGAACATCCTCGGCGGTTCCGGCGCGGACCGACTCTTCGGCGATGGCGGCGCCAACGCACTGTCCGGCGGCGCGGGCGATGACACGCTCTCGGGCGGCGGCGGCGCGGACACCCTTAACGGCGGCGATGGCGCGGATCGCTTCGTCTTCGGCCCCGACGCGCTCGATGCCGCGGACATGATCGGCGATTTCGGCACCGGGGACGTGCTCGACATCTCGGGCCTGCTCTCGGGCCTCGGCGCCACGCCGGAGACCGCGCTCGACTACGTCTCCTTCGTGCAGAACGGCAGCGACGTCGAGGTCCGCATCGACCAGAACGGCGCGGCGGTGGGCAACACCGACACGCTGGTTGCCGTCGTCCAGAACCAGCTGGCCGCGCAGGTCCAGGCGCAGACGAATTTCGGCTGAGGCCGCGGGTCGCCCATGCAGGGCGAAGGCTTCGTGAACGGCCGGGGCGCAAGGCGCCGCGCGTCAGGCCTTCATGCCGATGCGCGCGCAGATGTGCTTCCACTCCGCCGCCGTGACCGGGCCCACCGAAAGGCGCGACTGGCGCAGCAGCGCCATGCCGGCGAGCGCGCGGTCCGCCTTGATGTCGGCGAGCGTGAGCGGCGTGCGCGCGGCGGCGAGCGGGACGACGTCCACCATGCCCCACGTGCCGGTCGGGTCGGTGTGGTCGGGATACCAGGTCCGCGCGACCTCCATCGTGCCGACGATCTCCTTGCCGATGTTGGAATGGTAGAAGAAGGCGCGGTCGCCGGCCTGCATCGTGCGCAGGTTGCGCGCGGCCTGGTGGTTGCGCACGCCGTCCCAGTGCCCGCGCCCGTCGGCGACGAGGCGCGACCAGGGATAGACGTCGGGCTCGGACTTCATCAGCCAGAATTGCATCGCGTCAGCCTTCCTCCCTGAGCGGTCGCGCCATCAGCGCCGCTATCGTGTCGTCGATCGCCGCGCCGCGATGCAGGATCGCGTCGACGGCCTCCGCGATCGGCATGGGGATCGCGCGGGCGCGGGCGAGGGCGGCGACCGCCGCGGCGGTCGCGACGCCCTCGACCACGCTGCGCCGGTCGCGCAGCAGCGCGGCGAGCGTCGCGCCGCGCCCGAGCTCGAGGCCGAGCGCGAAGTTGCGCGACTGCGCGGACGAGCAGGTCAGCGCGAGGTCGCCGAGGCCGGAGAGCCCCATCAGCGTCTCGCGCCGCCCGCCCAGCGCCTCGCCGAGGCGCGCCATCTCCGCGAGGCCGCGGGTGAGCAGCGCGGCGCGCGCGCTCTCGCCCAGGCCGCGTCCCATGACGATGCCGCAGGCGATCGCGACGACGTTCTTGAGCGCGCCGCCGACCTGCACGCCGACCGGGTCGTCGCTGGCATAGACGCGCAGGCGCGGCGTCGCCATCGCCGCGGCGAGGCGGCGCGCGCGCTCCATCTCCGGCGCGGCAAGGACGATGGCGGTGGGCAGGCCCGCGGCAAGGTCGCGCGCGAAGCCGGGCCCGCTCAGGACGGCGAGCGGCGCGCCCGGCAGGGCGACGGCCACGGCCTCGGTCGGCAGCCTGCCGGTGGCGCGCTCGAAGCCCTTGGCGGCGAGGATCGTGTCGCCCGCGAAGCCCGCGTCGCGCATGCGCGCGGCGACCTCGGCGCAGAACTGCGTCGGCACGGCGAGGACCGCGGCGTGGCGGCCGGCCAGCGTAGCGGCGAGGTCGGTGGAGGCGCGCA
>VGDA01000641.1 GCA_016869915.1 Alphaproteobacteria bacterium | reverse complement strand
TCCGCCTCCTGCACCCGATGATGCCCTTCGTGACCGAGGAGCTCTGGGAGAAGCTGGGTCACGGCGCCGCAGGCATGCTCGTCCTCTCGTCCTGGACGCAAGCTGGCGACCTGCCGCGCGATGCCGCCGCCAAGGCGGAGATGGACTGGGTCGTGCGCGCCGTCACCGAGATACGCACGCTGCGCTCGGAGATGAACGTGCCGAATGCCGCGCGCCTGCGCCTCGGCGTGCGCGACGCCTCCGACGAGGTCCGTGCGCGCATCGCGCGGCACGATGGCGTCATGCGCATGCTCGCGAGGCTCGAGGCGATCGAGGACGGCATGCAGGCCGCGCCGGGCTGCGCGCAGCTTGCGCTCGCCGATGCGACCTTCGTCGTCCCGCTCGCGGGCGTGATCGACGCGGCGGCCGAGGGGCGTCGCCTCGCGAAGGAGATCGACAGGCAGCGTGCGGCGATCGAGAAGTTCGACCGCAAGCTCGCCAACGCCGACTTCCTCGCCAAGGCGGATCCGGAAGTCGTCGAGGAGCAGCGCGAGCGTCGCGCGGAATCTGCGGCCGCGCTCGAGCGGCTCGAGGCCGGCCGCTCGCCTGCGCTCCATGCGAGGGTCCTGATCGGGGCCGCGAGGGCGGGGCAGAATGGCCCCGCCGGGACGCGGACGAACCGCATCTGACCGGCGGGGCTCCCCCTCCCGTTCGTCCTCGCGGACGATCCGGGCCCCCCGGGGGATCTGCTGTGAACCGCCCGGAAGGGAGGTTCACATGTTCGTGATGATACCGGAAAGGCCCGGCCTGACAATTGCGACCCGTGCGGCTTTTTCGCGTGGCGGTATCCAAGGCGCGCATGGCTCGCGCCGGCGGTGGATTGGCCGGGGGGCATTACAGCGAATTCACTCGCGCTCCAGCCCGGCGCAACCGCGACTCGCGCAGTGTGTCGCGCAGGCGGCGATCCACGCCGCGTTTCCCGACGGAGACCTCGCCATGTTCGCTCGCAAGCTCGCCCTGATCCCCGCCGCCCTCTTCGCCCGCGGCCTGATCGTGGCCGCGCCGGCGGAGTCGTTCGCGCAGCAGTCCGGCAACAAGCCGGCGGCCGCGCCCAAGAAGGACGCGGCGAAGAAGAAGGACGCGGCGAAGAAGAAGGACGGCGCCAAGAAGAAGGCGCCGGCTGCCAAGAAGCCCGCCTGATTGGCGCGACATCGCCCTGGCCACGGCCGGGGCGGAGCCCGGGACCCGCGGCGGAGACGCCGCGGGTTCTCGCGTTTCGGGGCCAGGGCCTGGGCTTGCTGGGCGGGGTTCAGGCCGGCGGCTGCGCCTGTCGCCTGATGTCCAGCACGGTGAAGACCGCGAGCACGAGCGCCACCACCACGGTCGCGTAGACGAGCGACGGGATGCCCCGGTCGACGAGCATGCCGAAGATCCCCGGGGTCAGGGTCGAGCCGAGGTCGAGGCCGGAATAGACGAAGCCGTAGACCTTGCCCGAGGAACCCGAGGGCGTGGCGCGGCGCACGATCGAGTCGCGCGACGGCCCGGTGACGCCGACGCATAGCCCGGCGAGCGCCATGAGCACGGGCAGGCCGATGGCGGCCGGGACGGGCTCGAGCGCCGCGACGAGGATGAGGGCTGCCCCGGCCAGGAGACCGATCGTCGCGACCACGTGGTGCCGCTCGGTGCGGTCCGCGAGCACGGCCCCGAGCACGATGCCGACCGAGCTGCCGACGAGGAAGAGGGTCAGGCTTTTCGCCGCCAGCGTGTCGGTGAGCCCGAACATCGCCATCGCCGCGGGCACCGAGAAGGCCTGCAGGCCGACGAGCGCCGTCGACAGCAGGAAGAAATAGACGAAGCACATGACGATCGGCCGCTGCAGCAGCACCGTGGCGTCGGCG
>VGDA01000640.1 GCA_016869915.1 Alphaproteobacteria bacterium | reverse complement strand
GGTCATCCCCGTCGGCCCGCCGGGCGCCCAGCGCGTGCTGAAGGTGGTCAAGGAGGTCGGGCCCGACGGCGCCGTGCGCGCGACGCGCTCCGACATCTATGGCGGGCGCATCGTCCCGTTCGTGCCCTTCACCAAGCTGGAGGGCGGGGTGATCAAGGGAACGCACAACAAGTGACCGCGTCCGTCGCGGGCGGCCTCCCGCGGGGCGCCTACTGGGCGACGGCGCTGGTCGCCGGCGCGCTGATCGCGTTCCAGATCGCGGTGATGCGCCTCTTCGCGGTCGGCAGCTGGGCGCATTTCGGCTCGCTCGTCGTCAGCCTCGCCATGTTCGGCTTCGGCCTGACGAGCGCGGCGATGAGCGTCGCCGACCCCTGGTTCCGGCGGCGGTGGAACGAACTCGCGCTGCTGTCGCTGGCGTCGTTCCCGCCGCTGGCGGTGGGCTGCAACCTGCTTGCCCAGCAGGTCGGGTTCAACGCGATCTTCCTCGTCTCCGACCCCAGCCAGAAATGGCGGCTGGCGGCGACGATGCTGCTCTACCTGATGCCGTTCCTCGCCGGGGCGCTGTTCCTGGGCGTCGTGTTCCAGCGCGCGCAGGCGTCGTTCAACCGGGTCTACTTCGCCGACCTGCTCGGCTCGGGCATCGGCGGCCTCGCCCTGCTGGCGACGCTCTACGTGCTGGCGCCCGCCGACCTCGTCCTGTTCCCGATCGCGCTCTGGCTCGCGGGCGCGCTGTGCTGGACGGCGGCGACGGGGCCCGCGCGGCGCGCGATCCCGGTGCTCGTGGCCTCCGTCGCAAGCATCGCCGCGCATCTCCTGCTGCCATCATGGCTCGGCGTGCCGAGCCTCGCGGTGTCCGACTACAAGGGCGTCAGCTACGCGCGCAAGTTCCCGGACAGCCGCCTCGTGCTCGAGCATCGCTCGCCCTTCGGGCTGCTCGAGGTCTACGAGAGTTCCTACCTGCATTTCGCGCCGGGCCTGTCGGACAACGCGGCCTTCAACCTCGAGAAGATGCCGGAGCGCGCCTACTGGGGCCTCTACATCGACGGCGAGGGGCCGCAGGGGATCATCCGCAGCCTGCCGGCGGAGGAGACCGCCTACTACCGCTACCTGCCGATGGCCTACCCGTACCTGCTGCGCAAGGCGCCGGAGACCTTCGTCGTGCAGTTCGGCGGCGGGCTCTCGACCGCGCTCGCGCTCGCCGCTGGCTCGCGCCACGTCACGGTCGCGGAGAGCGAGCGCGGCGTGCTCGACGCGTTCCTGAACCACCCGGAACTGCGCGCCTTCACCGGCGACATCCTGCGGCGCCCCGACGTGACCGTGATCCCGCATGACGGGCGCCTGCACCTCGCCGGGCGGCGCGACCGCTACGACGTGATCGACCTCTCGCTCGCGGACTCGACGGGGCTTTCGAGCCCCGGCGGCTTCGCGATCGTCGAGAAGTTCGCCTACACGCGCGAGGCCATGGCTTCCTACATGCGCGCGCTCAGGCCGGGCGGGATCCTGTCGGTCACGACGTGGAACAAGGAGGAGCCGCCGAAATCCGTGCTTCGGCTCTACGCGACGATGGCGGCCGCCGCGCGCGAGGTCGGCGGCCCGGACATCGCGCGCCGCTTCTTCGTCGTGTCCTCCTACCTGTCGACGACGACGGTGCTCTACAGCCGCGACGGCTTCACGGACGCGGAGGTCGCGGCGCTGCGCAGCCACAGCGCGGAAATGTCCTTCGACGAGATCCACGCACCCGGCGCGCCGCGCGAGGCGGAGGACGTCGCGGGATTGCTGCGCGGCTACCGCGAGCAGATCTTCGGCGCCGGCACCGGGGACGGCGAGGCCGCGCCCGCCGCCGAGGGCGAGGCCATGCCCCCGACGCGCCTCGCGCGCGCGG
>VGDA01000639.1 GCA_016869915.1 Alphaproteobacteria bacterium | reverse complement strand
TCCACCCAGGCCCAGATCAGCAGCGTGCCGATGAAGCCCGCATAGGCGCCCTGCTCAGTGACCGCGTCGCTCGAAAACGCCACCAGCGCGACGCCCGCGAGGGCGAGCACGCCCGCAACCGAGAGGCTGAGCGGCAGGCTGTTCCGCGGCAGCCTGTCGAGGCGCATGATCGCCGCCGTGCCGATCCACCAGGCGGCGATCACCGCGCCCAGGGGAATCAGGAAGTCGACGACTGCGTCCACGGTCCCTGTCCGCTCACCACTGCGGCGCCATGCGCACGTTCTCGCGCGGGGCGACCTCGACCGTCGGCAGCAGGAACAGGCGCCCGAGTGTCACCGCCGAAGCCGCCATGCACCTCAGGCGCGTCAATGCGCCCATCACGCCACCGCGCTTCTTCGCAGCCTCGTTTGCCTGCGAGATCCGGTTCAGCCGGTCCAGCCCGTCCTTGAACCGCGGATCGTCGATGTCGAGCACGAGCGGGAAGATCTGCTTGCAGCACTCGTTGGTGATCCGGAACACCTTGAAGTCGTAGTCGGTCGGATCGAAGCCGAGCGCGGCATTCATCCGCGGCCGCATGTGGTCGCGCACGTACATCGTCGCGTAGACCGCGAGCAGGAAGAAGCGGATCCAGAGGCGGTTGCGGCCGCGCAGCAACTCCGGCTGGGCGCGCATCATCAGCGCGAAGGCCTCGCCGTGCCGGAACTCGTCGTTGCACCACTGCTGGAACCACAGGAAGATCGGATGGAAGCGCAGATGGGGATTGCGCTCGAGATGGCGATAGATCGTGATGTAGCGCGCGTAGCCGATCTTCTCCGACAGGTAGACCGTGTACATGATGAATTTCGGGGAGAAGTACTTGTACTTCTTGACCTCGCGCAGGAGCTTGAGGTCGACCGCCAGGTCGAAGTCGCGCAGCGACTGGTTGAGGAAGTTCGCGTGCCGCGACTCGTCGCGGCTCATCAGCCCGAACAACTCGCGCATGCGCGGATTCTTCGCGCGCTTCATGATCTCGGCGTAGAGCAGGCACCCCGAGTATTCCGCCGTGCAGGAACTGACGAGGAAGTCGAGGAACTCCTCGCGCAGGTCTTCGGGCAAGGCCGCCACCTCGGCGCGGAAGTCGCGATCGCGCTCGAAATGCTCGACATTCGCGTCCCTGCGGAACTCGTCCATCATCGCGTCCCACTCGCCCTCGACGGGCGAGACGTCGATGCGATCCATCGCGGCGTAGTCGGTGGTGTAGAAATTCGGCGTCAGGACGGTGCTCTGCCGCGCGCGCGCGGTCGATTCGTTCAGCGCCGGATCGGCTGCGACGTCGGTCATCGTCTATCTCCTATAGGCGCGCCGTCCGTGCGCGGCAGCAGCCGCGCGAACGCTTCGCGGTTGGTCGGGCCGAAGGCGCGCAAGTCGACATGCCTGCCGGTCGCCGGATCGTCGAGCACCAGGCGACCATCCGGCCACATCGCCAGCCGGAACGGGATTTCGGGTCCGAGGTCCAGTTTCTTCCTGTCGCGGACCAGGCCGCGCAGCGTCGCGCGGGCGAATCCATCCTCGCCTGGAGCGAGGCGGGCGAAGACCTGCTCGTCGGCCGGATCTATGATGTCGATACCGCCGTCGGGTCGGTCGACGAAGCGCATCTCGCGCAGCGACGTCGGCGCGCCGCTGGACGCGGCGATGCGTGGATCGCCGTCCTGGCCGAGATCGCGCCCGAGCCCCGCTCCGATTACGGATGTCGCGAGCATTGCCGCCGCCGCGATCAGAAGCAGGCGGGGGATCGCGGAGCCGGCGTGGCGAAGCGGTCCGGCGGTCATGCGGTGCTCGGGGCGAGGGTCCGGACCGGTCGTGGCGTGGTCGCCGGAATGTTCGCTGCGGCGGCCTGTGCCGGCGATGCGCCGAGCGCG
>VGDA01000638.1 GCA_016869915.1 Alphaproteobacteria bacterium | reverse complement strand
GGCGTCGGCGAGGTAGTCGGGCGGCAGGTACGGGCGGCGCAGCGCCGCGTAGTCGCCGTAGCGGAAGGCGATCGGCGGCTGCTCGCGCAGCCAGGGAATGGGGTTGGCGATCGGATCCCAGAAATGCTGGTGCGCGTCGAGGATCCCGATCCCGTCCTCCGTCCAGCGTGCCTCGTCCATCCCGGCCCCTCCGATCCCTCGCGGCGGAGAACAGGGTAGGGGCGCGCGCCCGTCGCCGTCGATGGGCGGGCGCGCGCCGTCGCCGGGTCAGCCGCCCTGGCCGTGCCGGTGCCCATGCGGGTGCTGCATGCCGTGCCCGCCATGCAGCGGGCGCGCGCGCTGGCCCTCGTAGTTCTCCGCGAAGGCCTTGCGCTGCGGATCGTCGAGCGCGGGCAGCAGCTTCTCGACCGCCGCGCGCATGCGGCGCGTGGCGTCGAGCATGGCCGACATGCGCCGCTCGCGCTCGGCGAGGCGCGCGACGACGTCGTCGCGCGGCGCCGGCTGCGTGCCGGCGGCGCAGAGGTCGCGCATCGGCGCGGCCGCGTCGCGGCTGGCGCGCGCGAACTCGTCCCAGGCGGCGCGCTGCGCCTGGGCGGGCCCGACCTTGGCCTCGACCCAGGCGAGGCGGGCGGCGAGATGCGCGTCAAGGTCGGCGCATATGCGCTCGTGCATCGCCGCGCGGCGGTCGTGCTGGCGCGGCTGCGGCGCCTGGTCCTGGGCAAGGGCGCCGACCGGCAGCGCGGCGGCGAGGGCGATGGCGAGGAGGGTTCTCTTCATGGCGACGCTCCATGGGGTGGTTGCGACGCGCCAGATGTAGCGCCTCGCCCGCCGCGATGCATGTCGGCGAGGTTTCGCGGTGTAACCGACCGTTACAACTCGACCGGTGGAGCGCGGTTCCGCGCCGACTAGACTGCGCCCCATGACACGCGTCCCCAGCGTCCTCATCGTCGACGACGACCGCGAGATCCGCAGGCTGGTCTCGCGCTTCCTGGCGGAGAACGGCATGCGCGCCACCGCCGTCGCGGACGCGGCGGAGGCTGGCCGCGCGCTCGAGGGCGGCGACTTCGACCTGGTCGTGCTCGACGTGATGCTGCCGGGCGAGGACGGGCTGTCCTTCGCGCGCCGCCTGCGCGAAGCGCGCGTGAGGACGCCGATCCTGATGCTCACGGCGCGCGGCGAGGACACGGACCGCATCGTCGGGCTGGAGATCGGCGCCGACGACTACCTCTCCAAGCCGTTCAACCCGCGCGAGCTGCTCGCGCGCATCCGCGCGGTGCTCCGCCGCAGCGGCGAGCGTGCGGCGCGCGCGCCGCAGGCGAAGCTGCGCGTCTTCGCGGGCTGGCGGCTCGACACGCTGCGCCGCGAGCTGCGCCGGCCCGACGGCACGCTGGTGCCGATGACCGACACGGAGTTCGACCTGCTCTGCGTCTTCGCCGACAACGCGCAGCGCGTGCTGTCGCGCGACCAGCTGCTCGATCGCCTGCGCGGCCGCCAGGCGCAGGCCTTCGACCGCTCGATCGACGTCGCCGTGATGCGCCTGCGCCGCAAGGTGGAGGTCGACCCCGCGCGGCCCGACCTGATCCGCACCGTGCGCAACGGCGGCTACATGTTCACCGCCTCGGTGGAGGCCTCGCCGTGAGCTTCCGCCACGGCCTCAGCGGCATCGCCGCGCGCATCGCGCTGGTGGCGATCGTCGGCCTGATCGGCGCGCAGCTGCTCTCCGTCGCCGTCGCCCTGCTGCTGCGGCCGACCGAGGTGCGCGTCTACGCCGTCGGCTGGCTCGCCGAGCGCTCCGCCGATATCGCGCGCGCGACCTTCGCGCGCCCCCCGGCCGAGCGCGCCGCCCACCTGCGCGCGCGGGCGGAGGCCGAGCATCTCCAGCTCGAATGGGCGCCTGGC
>VGDA01000637.1 GCA_016869915.1 Alphaproteobacteria bacterium | reverse complement strand
TTGTCCATCTTGCCGCGGCTGCCGAAATTGCCGACGCGCGGGTACTGGGGCGCGCCGAACGGGCAGGCGTAGAAGCAGTAGCCGCAGCCGATGCACAGGTCCTTGGAGTGCAGCACGACGCCGTCCGCGGTCGTGTAGAAGCAATCCACGGGGCACACCGCCGCGCAGGGCGCGTCGGTGCAGTGCATGCACGCCATCGACACCGAGCGCTCGCCCGGCTTGCCGTCGTTTATGGTGACGACGCGACGACGGTTGATGCCCCACGGCACCTCGTGCTCGTTCTTGCAGGCGGTGACGCAGGCGTTGCACTCGATGCAGCGGTCCGCGTCGCAAAGGAACTTCATGCGAGCCATTTTCATGTCCTCCCGTTCACGCCGCGCGGATCTGGCAGAGCGTGACCTTGGTTTCCTGCATTCCGGTCACCGGGTCATATCCGTAGGTGGTCACGGCGTTCACCGATTCGCCCAAGACGATCGGGTCCGTGCCCTGCGGATACTTCCGGCGCTGGTCCTCGTTCATGAACCAGCCGGCGAAGTGGAACGGCATCCACGCGACGCCGCGGCCGACGCGCTCCGTGACGAGCGCCTTCATCCGCGTCCACTTGCCCTCCGGCATCTCGGGGCCGGCGACCAGCACCCACTGGCCGTCCTTGATGCCGCGCGAGGCCGCGTCCGCCGGGTTGATCTCGACGAACATGTCCTGCTGCAGCTCGGCCAGCCACTTGTTCGAGCGGGTCTCCTCGCCGCCACCCTCGTACTCGACCAGTCGGCCGGAGGAGAGGATGATCGGGAAGCGCTCGAAGGCCTTCTTCTCGACGCCCGCCTTCTGGATCGAGGCGCCGAGATTGGCCATGCGCAGCTGGCGGCCGTCCGGGAGCGCCGGGTACTTGGCGACCAGGTCCGAGCGCGGCGTGTAGATCGGCTCGCGGTGGATGGGCACGGGATCCGGCAGGTTCCACGCCGCGGCGCGGGCCTTGCCGTTGCCGTAGGGGATCACGCCCTTCTCCATGCAGACGCGCTGGATGCCGCCCGAGAGGTCGATCGACCAGCTGACGCCATCGGGGTTGTTGCCGCCGACGCGCTGGATCGAGGCCGTCTCCTCGGCCGTCAGCAGCGAGTCCCAGCCGAGGCGCTTGAACACGCCGTAGGTGAACTCCGGATAGGGGCCCTTGATCTCCGAGCCCTCGGACCAGGAATTCTCGGCCAGCAGCGTCTTGCCCTCGTGCTCGAGGCCGAAGCGGGCGCGGAACGTGCCGCCGCCATCCTTAACGTGGAGGTTGGCGTTGTAGAGGATGTGCGTGCCCGGATGCTTGATCTCCGGCTTGCCCCAGCACGGCCAGGGCAGGCCGTAGTAGTCGCCCTTGTTGGGGCCGTCCTTGGCGCGCAGCGTGACCAGGTCGAAGTCGCCCTGGTGGGCCATGTGCGACTTCAGGCGCTCCGGCGACTGGCCGGTATAGCCCGTCGACCAGCCACCGCGGTTGATCTCGCGCAGCAGCGACTCGGCGACCGGCTTCTTGTCCTTGACCTCGATGTTGCGGAACATGCGGTCGGCGAAGCCGAGCTTCTCGGCCAGCAGGTAAATCGCCTCGTAGTCGTTCTTCGACTCGAAGATCGGCTCGACGAACTTCTCGCCCCACTGGATGGAGCGGTTGGACGCCGTGCGCGAGCCCTCCGCCTCGAACTGCGTGCAGATCGGCAGCAGGTAGGTGTTGTCCTTGCGCTCGCCGAGCACCGCGAAGGTCGTCGGGTGCGGGTCGGCGACGACCAGCAGGTCGAGGCGCGACAGGCCCTTCGCGACCTCGGGCATGCGGGTCACGGTGTTGCCGCCGTGGCCGAAGACGACCATCGCCTTGACGTTGTCGCGCTGGTCGACCTGCTCGGACGGCTGCAGCACGGCGTCG
>VGDA01000636.1 GCA_016869915.1 Alphaproteobacteria bacterium | reverse complement strand
GCGAAGCTGAGCGTCATGGGCGACAGGAGGCTGAGGCGGACGATGTCGAGCGAATCCATGGCCGCCGACCGGTCTAGCATGGCCGCGGGGCCGGCGCGCACTGCGCGGCTCGGCCATTGCGATGTCCCTGGCCATAAACGCTTGACGCGGTGGCGCCGGGGCGACGAGCCTCGGCCCGTCTCGACGAAGGGAGCGCCAGTCATGCACCAGTCCCGGCCCAGGCGGCCTCGCGCCGCGCTGCTCGCAATCGTCCTCTGCCTGGCCACGCCCGCGGCGATGGCGGCGGAGCTCGATGGCGCGCGCCTCGGCTTCGCCTGGGCGATCCCGTTCATCGGCGTGCTGCTCTCGATCGCCATCCTGCCGCTGGCCGCGCCGCAGCTCTGGCACCACCATTTCGGCAAGATCACCGCGGCGTGGTCGCTTGCCTTCGTGCTGCCCTACGCCGCGATGGACGGCCTCGGCGCGACCGCGGCGCAGCTCGTGCACGTGCTCGTCGGCGAGTACGTTCCGTTCATCATCCTGATCGGCTCGCTCTTCGTCATCGCCGGCGGCGTCTACCTGCGCGGCAACCTCCATGGCAGCCCGGCGACGAACACCGTGCTGCTCGCGGCGGGCACGGGCATCGCCAGCATCACGGGCACGACCGGCGCGGCGATGCTGCTGGTCCGCGCGGTCATCCGCGCCAACGACGAGCGCATCCACAACGCCCATGTCATGGTGTTCTTCATCTTCCTGGTCGCGAACATCGGCGGCTCGCTCACGCCGCTGGGCGACCCGCCGCTCTTCCTCGGCTTCCTCAAGGGCGTCGGCTTCTTCTGGCCGACCGTGCATCTCCTCGCGCCGATGCTGATGTTGAGCGTGATCGTCCTGGCGGCGTTCTACGCCATCGACAGCCATTTCTACGCCCGCGACGCCGCCTTCAAGGCGCGGCGTGACCCGACACCCGACACGCCGAAGGGCCTGAGCATCGAGGGCGGCGTCAACATCTGGCTGCTGCTCGGCGTGATGGTGGCGGTGCTCGCCAGCGGCATCTGGAAGCCCGGCATCTCCTGGAACCTGCTGGGCACCGAGGTGCCGCTGCAGGGCATCCTGCGCGACATCGTGCTCGTCGGCCTCGCCTGGGCGTCGCTGCGCCTCACCCCGGCCTCGTGCCGCGAGGCCAACGCCTTCACCTGGGGCCCGATCCTCGAGGTCGCCAAGCTCTTCGCCGGCATCTTCGTGACCATCGTCCCGGTCATCGCGATGCTGAAGGCGGGCGACAAGGGGGCCTTCTCGGGCCTCGTGCAGCTGGCGTCGCGGCCCGACGGCAGCCCGGCCAACGGCGCCTATTTCTGGCTCACGGGCGTCCTGTCCAGCTTCCTCGACAACGCGCCGACCTACCTCGTGTTCTTCAACATGGCCGGCGGCGACCCCGACACGCTGATGGGCCCGCTGGCGACGACGCTGGCGGCGATCTCCGCGGGCGCGGTCTTCATGGGCGCCAATACCTACATCGGCAACGCGCCCAACTTCATGGTGAAGGCGGTCGCCGAGGAGAACGGCGTCAGGATGCCGAGCTTCTTCGGCTACATGGTCTGGTCCTGCGCCATCCTCATCCCCTGCTTCCTCCTCGTCACGGTGGTGTTCTTCCGATGACCTCGCTGCTCTTCACGCCGCTCCAGCTCGGGCCGCTCGCCGCGCCCAACCGCATCGCCGTCGCGCCGATGTGCCAGTACTCGGCCATCGACGGCGTGCCGCAGCCCTGGCACCGACAGCATCTCGGCGCGCTCGCGGTGTCGGGCGCCGGCGTCGTCATCGCCGAGGCGACCGGCGTCGCGCCGGAGGGACGCATCACCCATGGCTGCACCGGCCTGTGGCATGACGGGCAGGAGCGCGCCTGGGCCGAGCTGGTGCGCGACATGAAGGCGGTCGGCTCCGGCCTCG
>VGDA01000635.1 GCA_016869915.1 Alphaproteobacteria bacterium | reverse complement strand
GCCCGCGCCAGATGGTCGCGCTGACCTGTGAACTCGTCGTCCGCGGCAGCTGCGGCAGCCCGGCCGGCCAGGATCCCGCCGCCACCCGGATCAGGACCCCGAAGGAGGTCGCCCGCCCATGAACCCCCGTCTCCTCACCGACGGCCAGATGCGGTCGTTCATCGCCAACGGCGTGGTCAACGTCCAGCCGGCGCTGCCCGCCAGCTATCACCGCGCGATCTACGAGGCCTTCGACAAGATCGTTCCCGACGACCATGTCGAACATCCCGGCAAGGCGAAGCCCAACAACCCCGGCAACAACATCATCCCGCTGATGCCGCAGCTGGCCGAGCTGTTCGAGGATCCGGCCGTCAAGGGCGCGCTGATCAGCCTGCTCGGCGCCGACCACATGCTCGATCCGCATCGCGCGCTGCACAACAACATGCCCATCGACGGGCCGCAGCCGCTGCACAAGGACAGCCTCTTCGCCTTCAAGCGCCATGTGCGTACCCATCGGCCCTGGACGCTGCTGCTGTTCTACTATCCGCAGGAGACGCCGCCCGAGCGCGGGCCGACCGGCGTGATCCCGGGCAGCCAATATGCCCTGCGTCATCCCGGCGGCGATGCCAGCTCGGCCTTTCCGCTCGGCGGCCCGGCCGGCACCGTCGCCATCGGCGCCTTCGACGTCTGGCATGCGCGGATGCGCAACTTCACCAACCAGAAGCGCTTCATGCTCAAATTCCTCATGAGCCGGATGACGCTGCCGACCGCGCCGTCCTGGGACTGCGCCGACGACCGCTGGCGCGATCCCGAGGACGCGCCGCGGCGCTTCCCGCTGTCGCCGCTCTGGCGCGGCGGCTGGAACTGGCTCGCCGGCAAGCCCACGCCCGCCGAGGCCACGGGCGGCGAGAGCATCGCCGACCTGGAAGCCCGCCTGGAGGGCGACGACGAATCCCTGTCGCTCTCGGCGGCCTATGAACTCGCCGGACGCGGCCCCGCCGGGATCGCCAGCCTCGGCCGCCGGCTGCTGGCCGGCACCGGGGAGAACCTGCCCGAGGACGAGACGACCGCCGAGCTGGGCGGGCGCTATGCCGAGGATCCGGCGGCGCGCGCCGCGGCCTTCGGTCTGGGCGCCTCCGATCCCGCGGCCGCCGGACCGATCCTGGCCGAGGCGACGCGCTCGTCATCCGGCGTGGTGCGCAAGATGGCCGCCTTCGCGCTGGGCGAGATGCGCGGCGACGCCGCCCAGGACGCGGCGCTGGTCCGCGCCGCCGGCGACTCCGATCCGCATGTGCGGATCACGGCTCTCGCCGCGATGGGGCGGCACTGCGCCGCCAATGGCTTCGTCCCGTCGCTGCGCCAGGGCCTCGCCGATCCGGAGGACGAGATCCGCGTGCAGTCGGCGCTGGCCTTCGTGCGCTGCGCGACGCCGGGCGACGACAGCCTGGTCGACATCGCCCAGGCGCAGCTGCGCGACACCAACCGCTACGTCGTCGCCTACGGCGCCGAGACCCTGGAGCGCATCGGCACGCCGCGCGCGATGCGCGTCCTGATGCCCTTCCTCAAGTCCGCGCGCTGGTGTCCCTTCACCAAATCAGGCGAAAGCATCTACTGAACCGTCGAATGTTCCCCGTCAGCGCCCGTAGGACAGATTGAGTAGTTTGCGTACCGGAGGGTTTCGGCTCATCGTCACCGTTGAAAGGGACGAGGATGAGACCGATGAAGCAGACCCTACCGAACGGCACTGCCGAGCCGCATGTTGGCGAGACCGGCGCTATGCCGCCGCTGATGGCGCCTCCGCGGGGCTGCTCTACGACCCAGCCCGTATCGGCATGACGGTCGCGCCGACCGACGCCTGCCGGGCGCAGTACTCCGCCCAGTCGGCCATGAGCCTGCGCCGCTTCTCGAGGTGGTCGCCGCGCAGGTAGGCCGCCTCGACCCGGTCCTTGTT
>VGDA01000634.1 GCA_016869915.1 Alphaproteobacteria bacterium | reverse complement strand
TCGCGCGCATCCGCGCGGTGCTCCGCCGCAGCGGCGAGCGTGCGTCGCGCGCGCCGCAGGCGAAGCTGCGCGTCTTCGCGGGCTGGCGGCTCGACACGCTGCGCCGCGAGCTGCGCCGGCCCGATGGCACGCTCGTGCCGATGACCGACACGGAGTTCGACCTGCTCTGCGTCTTCGCCGACAACGCGCAGCGCGTGCTGTCGCGCGACCAGCTGCTCGACCGCCTGCGCGGGCGCCAGGCGCAGGCCTTCGACCGCTCGATCGACGTCGCCGTGATGCGGCTGCGCCGCAAGGTGGAGGTCGACCCCGCGCGGCCCGACCTGATCCGCACCGTGCGCAACGGCGGCTACATGTTCACGCCGGTCGTGGAGGCCGCGCCATGACCTTCCGCCACGGCTTCCGCGGCATCGCCGCGCGCATCGCGCTGGTCGCGATCGTCGGCCTGATCGGCGCGCAGCTGCTCTCGGTCGCCGTCGCGCTGCTGCTGCGGCCGACCGAGGTGCGCGTCTACGCCGTCGGCTGGCTCGCCGAGCGCTCCGCCGACATCGCGCGCGCGACCTTCGCGCGCCCCCCGGCCGAGCGCGCCGCCCACCTGCGCGCGCGGGCGGAGGCCGAGCATCTCCAGCTCGAATGGGCGCCTGGCTGGGCGCCCTCTGAGGAGGCGCGCCGCCGCCTGCGCCAGGGACGCCTCGCGCGTGCCGTCGCGGACAGGCTGCCCGAGGGCTTCTCCGTCGCCACCGAGTTCTCGCCCCCCGCCGCGCTTCCGATGCGCCCGCCGCGCTTCGGCGAGGGGCAGGTCGTGCGCGTGCCGCGCGACGAGGCCGGCGGCGACGGCGCCTTCGAGGGCGTCGTGCCGGCGACCTTCACCATCGCGGTGCGCGGCCCGGACGGCACCCACCTCGTCATCCGCCCGCGGCACCCGGCCCATGGCTGGGCCTGGGCGATCCTCGCCGCCTGGCTCGCCGGCATCGCCGCCGCCGCCGCGATCGCCGCCTGGTGGGCGGCGCGCCGCATCGCGCGCCCGCTCGAGGACCTCGCCCGCGGCGCAGGGCGCGCTGGCGCGGGCCTCGCGCCGGACTTCGCCGTGCCGAGCCGCGCCCCGCGCGAGGTCGGCGAGATCGGCGGCGCGCTCGACCAGATGCATAGCCGCCTGCGCGCCTTCGTCGACGACCGCACGCGCATGCTGGCGGCGATCAGCCACGACCTGCGCACGCCGCTGACGCGGCTACGCCTGCGCGCCGAGGGGCTTCCCGACGCCGACGAGCGCGCGCGCGCCGTCGCCGACATCGACGAGATGGAGCGCATGGTCGCCGAGACGCTGTCCTTCGCGCGCGCCGACGCGCTGGAGGCGAGCCCGGAGCGCTTCGACCTCGCCGCGCTGGTGCAGAGCCTGGTCGACGACCGCAGCGACATGGGCGCCGACATCTCCTTCGACGGGCCGGACGCGCTCGCCGTCGAGGGGCGGCCCGGCGCGCTGCGCCGCGCCATCGCGAACCTGATGGACAACGCCCTGGCGCATGGCACGCGCGCGCGCGCGCGGCTCGTCGCGTCGGAGGGGCGCGTCGACTTCGTCGTGGAGGACGACGGGCCGGGCCTGCCCGAGGACCAGCTCGAGAGGGTCTTCGCGCCCTTCTACCGGGTCGAGTCCTCGCGCTCGCGCGACACCGGCGGCGTCGGGCTCGGCCTCGCCGTGGCGCGCGACGTCGCGCGCGCGCATGGCGGGGACGTCGTGCTCGCCAACGTCCCCGGCGGCGGCCTGCGCGCGACCCTCTCCCTGCCCGCCGCGGCGTGAGGGCGCGCGGCGCGCGCTCGCCTATACTCCCGCGCGTCGCGATCCATCACCGGCGGGAGCCCTCGCATGCCTGACACCATCCTCGTCTCGCGCCACGGCGGCGTCGCGCGCGTCGTCCTGAACAGGCCGGAGAAGCTGAACTG
>VGDA01000633.1 GCA_016869915.1 Alphaproteobacteria bacterium | reverse complement strand
CAGCCCGGCGAGCATGCGCCGCGTGACGTCGAAGCCGCGCGCGACGATCATCTCCTTCCAGCGCGGCTCGTCGCCGTAGAAGACGTGGCGCATGCGCGCCTTGGTCTCGGCCCATTCCGGCTGGTCCATCGCGGCATGCGCGTGGAGCCACGCATCGGCGCGCAGTGCGTCGAGCGTCTCGGAGAGCGGGCGCACGCCGAACTCGAGCGCGACCGTCGTCAGGCGCGCGCCGGGCGCGGCCTCGCGCATGCCCTGCGAATTGACGCCCACGAGCGGCGCCGACGAGGAATTGCCGAGGTCGGGCGAGGTGATCTCGTCCTTGCCGAGCCAGTCGCAGGCGCGGCGCCAGCCATCGGGATTGGCCTTCGAGGACATGATCAGCTCGCCATGACCGTAGGGGCCGAGGCCTGTGTGGTAGTCGATCACGGCGATGTCCGACGCGTGCGCGGCGAGGCCGGCGAAGATCCGGCGCAGCAGGCGGTTCGACCAGGTCGGCGCATGGCCGCCGAAGAACACGCCCTGCGGGTCGACGTACTGGCCGCCGGAGATCGCCTGCTGCAGCGCCATCGGGCCGTGGGCGGCGGCATGGGCGTCGAGGCGGCGCTGCGCCGCGGCGAGGGTCGCGGCGTCGCGCGCCGGCGGGCAGATCGCCTCGCGCAGTTCCTCGTAGCCGGGGTTGGAGGGATAGGGCCGCGCGTGGTCGACGAAGTTGCGGTTGAGGTCGACATTGTCCTCGGTCACGCGCCGGCTCCAGGCGAAGCCATGCGGGTTGATCGCGTGGACCGAGACCGCGCAGGTGTCGCGCGGCAGGTCGCGCAGCAGCCCCGCGCGCAGGGTCGCCACCTGCGCGCCCGAGCCGCAATGGCCCTCGACGCCATGGGTCGCCGACATCGTCACCAGCGCCCGCGCCGCGCGCGCGGGCCCGAGCCGCGCGACGTCGCAGAACAGGCGCTCGCCCGCCGGGCCGCGCAGCGGGTGCGGGTGGGTCTCGATCGCCGCGCCCGCGGCCGCCGCGGCGGCCAGGAACCGGGCGCGCGCCTCGTCGTAGCGTCCCGCGAAGAAAACCCCGGCTTCCATCCCGTCCTCCTGGCCCGCGCTTGGGAGGGGCAGATTGCCCCGATCGCGCGGCGCGGCCTAGTCTGGAGCCCATGTGCCGCCTTCGCCCGATCCTCCTCGCGCTGCTGGTCGCCCTCGCCGCGGCCACCGCCGCGCGCGCCGCGGGGGGACCGCCGGACGCGCTGTTCGAGCGCCTCGCGGCCGCGCGCGACGCGGCGCAGGCACAGCGCGTCGAGGGCGAGATCTGGGCCGCCTGGATCGAGCAGGGCGGGCCGGCCGCCGGCAGCCTGATGCAGCTCGGCGCGGCGGCCATGGCGGCCGGGAACCTGCCCGCCGCGCTCGGCCTGTTCGACGCGATCACGCGGCAGCATCCCTCCTATGCCGAGGGCTGGAACAAGCGCGCGACCGTGTTCTACCTGCTTGGCGCGCTCGACGAATCGGCGGAGGACTGCGGCAGGGTACTGGCGCTGGAGCCGAGGCATTTCGGCGCCCTGTCGGGCCTGGGCATGATCCGCGCGCGCCAGGATCGCGTAGATGAAGCCGTGGCGGCGTTCGAGAGGGCGCTGGCGATCCATCCGCATCTCGAGGGCGCGCGCCAGAAGCTCGGGGAACTGCGCAGGAAGCAACGCGACGGCGCAATCTGACGCGCCGCCCATCCAGGAGGGCCGAGGCAGATGTTTATCCATCGTAGGAAGGGCTGGGAGATCCCCGCCTCGCGCATCACGCCGGAAGACTTCGTCCTCAACCGGCGCCGGCTCCTCGGCGCGGGCGCCGTCGCGACGGGGTCGCTGGCGCTGCAGGGCCAGGGCTGGTTCGGGCTCGGCGGGGGCAGGCAGGAACTGCCCGACTTCTCCGCGGGCGATCCGTCGCTGCCGCTCTAC
>VGDA01000632.1 GCA_016869915.1 Alphaproteobacteria bacterium | reverse complement strand
AACCACTTCGAGGTCGGGGGCTTCGTGCGCAGCCGCGCGGGCGTGCGCTACCCGGACATCCAGTACCATTTCCTGTCGCTCGCCATCTCCTACGACGGCTCGCGCCAGGCGCGGCGCCACGGCTTCCAGGCGCATGTCGGGCCGATGCGATCGAAGTCGCGCGGCCGCGTGCGCCTGCGCTCGGCCGATCCCGCGGAGCGGCCCTCGATCCTGTTCAACTACATGACGCATCCCGACGACCTCGTGGAGATGCGCGCCTGCGTGCGGCTGACGCGCGAGATCTTCGCGCAGGAGGCCTTCGCCCCCTATCGCGGCGAGGAATTGTCGCCTGGCGCCGGCGTGGTCGACGACGCGGCGATCGACGCCTTCGTGCGGCGCAACGTCGAGAGCGCCTACCATCCCTGCGGCACGTGCCGCATGGGCGACCCCGCCGATCCGGGCACGGTCGTCGACCCGCAGGCGCGCGTCGTGGGGCTGGAGGCGCTGCGCGTCGTCGATTCCTCGATCATGCCGGCGATCACCACCGGAAACCTCAACGCGCCGACGATCATGCTCGCCGAGAAATGCGCCGACGCGATCCTCGGCCGCCTGCCCCTGCCGCCCTCGGAGGCGCCCTTCCACGTCGCGCCGGACTGGCAGTCGGCACAGCGCTAGCCGGCCACGCGCGCGGTCTCGTCGAGGAGGGCGCGCGCCTCGCGCAGGTCGGGCGTGCCGAAGCCCTCTGTGAAGCGCCCGAGCACGCGCGCAAGCGCCTCGCGGGCGTCGTGCGCCGCGCGCGAATCGCCGCGCGCCGCGCGCAGCCGCAGCAGCGTCGTCGCCGCGCGCAGTTCCCAGGACAGCGCCGACTGGGCGCGCGCGACCTCGATCGCGGCGTCGAGGTCCGCCTCGGCGGGCACCGGCATCCCCATGCGCGCACGCAGCCATCCGCGCAGGCGCAGGATCTCGGGGAAGTGGCAGCGCTGCTCGCCATTCGCGGTCCGGTCGACGCAGATCTCGATGAGGTCGGCCGCGGCGCCCTCGTCGCCCGCCAGGGCGAGGCCTTTCGCCTGCAGCGCGCGCAGGTACCAGACCCAGACGCGATGTCCCGTCGCCATCAGGCGCGTGACCGCGACGTCGATGCGCGCCGCCCCGTGGCCAGGGTAGCCGGACTGGATGGCGGCGATGCCGCGGCTGATCTCGGCGAGTATCTCCGAGAGCAGGGGCACGCCATGCGCGCGGCCCACGCGTTCGGCTTCCTCGGTGCGACGCAGGAGTTCCGCGGGTTCGCGCCTGTAGGCGAAGACCTGGGCGCCGAGCGTGAGGGCGAAGGCATGGTCGAAGGGATGGCGGTTCGCGCGCGCGTGCTCGTCCTTGGCCTCGCTCGCGGCCACGGCCTGGTCGGGGTGGCCGAGCATCCAGAGGTACTGGGCGCGGTAGATGCCCTCGCCGGTGAGCGGATCGGTGTTCGTCTGCAGCACGAGCCTGCGGTGGCGCTCGCCGTCGTAGAGCGCGTGGACGCGATCGCCGTGGCGTCGCGCCTCGGCGAGGTTGCCGAGCCAGTAGTGCGATCCCGAGGCGGCGCGATGCCCGACGATCGACAGGCTGTCGTCGCCCGTTTCCTCGCCGGCCTCCAGTAGGCGACCCGCCCATTCGAGCGATAGCCCCAGCCTGTCGATGCTGAGGTTGTGCACCCAGAGCGCATGGAGAATGGGCACGAAGGCGTCGCGGCTGCCGAGCGCGCTGGCGATCGTCCATGCGGGTTCCAGCACCCTGGCGACGTCCGCGTGCCCCCAGCCAGATCGCGCGACGATCGCCGGCCCGAGCCGCGTGCGCAGCTCGAGCTCGAGCGCGTCGCGCGCGCGCGACGCCGGCAGCTCCGGCAGCAGGGCGAGGCCGCGCCCGAGATGCGAGACGGCTTCCGGCAGCGCGAAGCGCCGCAGCGCGAGCTCGCCGGGCGCG
>VGDA01000631.1 GCA_016869915.1 Alphaproteobacteria bacterium | reverse complement strand
CGCCCTTCCCGACCATGCCGAGGCGATGCTAGCGATGTGGGCGAGCGCCGCGGCGCGGCTGCGCCGGCTGCTGCCGCGCGAGCGCCTCGGCCTGCTCGATCCCGGCCTGGTCGCGATGATGGAGATCGGCGAGCGCGTCTCGCTCGACGACTGGTACGCCGCCGACGCGACGCGCATGGCGATGGGCCGCGCGATGGGCGCGTTCCACCAGCGCTTCGACGTGCTCGTCACGCCGATGATGCCGATGCCCGCCTTCGCCGCGGGCCAGGACTTCAGCGAGCCCGGCCAGCGGACCTGGATGGACTGGAGCCCCTTCACCTACCCGTTCAACATGACGCGCCAGCCCGCCGCGTCCGTGCCCTGCGGCTTCGCATCGGACGGCCTGCCGGTGGGGCTGCACGTGGTCGGGCCGATGCATGGCGAGGCCGTGGTGCTGCGCGTGGCGCGCGCCTACGAGCGCGCTGTGCCACCCGTCTTCCCGCGGCTGGACTGACCGGATGCGCGTGGTCGTCGTCGGCGCCGGGCTCTCCGGCGTCTCCTCCGCCTGGTACCTGCGCGAGGCAGGCCACGACGTGACCGTGGTCGAGCGGCGCGAGGGCCCCGGCCTCGAGACGAGCTTCGCCAATGGCGGCCTCGTCGTGCCGAGCCAGCCGGACCCGTGGAACGCGCCCGGCATCGTGGCGAAGCTCGTCCACTATCTCGGCAAGGAGGACTCGCCCTTCCTGCTGCGCCCTTCCGCGGTGCCGGGGATGGTCGGCTGGGGACTGCGCTTCCTCGCCAATTCGCGCCACGAGGCCTGGAGGCGCAACACGCTCGCCTGCGCCGCGCTCGCCCAGTACAGCCTCGCGCGGCTGCGCGCGCTGCGCGCGTCCACCGGCATCGACTACCCGTTCGGCGCCAGGGGCACGATGAAGATCTTCCGCGACCAGGCGCAGGTCGACGCGCAGGCCGGCTTCGCGCGCATGATCGCGCGGTTCGGCGTGCCGCACGACGTGCTCGACCGCGCCGCGACGCTGGAGCGCGAGCCCGCGCTCGCGCAGGTCGGCGACCAGCTTGCCGGCAGCGTCCTCTATCCCGACGACGAGTACGGCGACGCGCATGCATTCACCTGCGCGCTCGCGGCGCTCGGCGCGGCGCGCGGCATCGCCTGGCGCTACGGCGAGGCCGTCGAGGGCATCGAGACCGACGGCGGGCGCTTCGCGGCACTGCGCACCGATCGCGGCCGCGTCGAGGCCGACGCGCTGCTGCTCGCCGCCGCGGCCTGGACGCCGGCGCTCGCGCGGCCGCTCGGCCTCAGGATCTGGATCAACCCCGTGAAGGGCTACTCGGCCAGCGTCCCGCTCGAGGGCTGGAACGGCGCGCCGCGCATGGGGATCATGGACGACGGGCTGAAGATCGCGATCGCGCCCTTCGCCGGCGTGCTGCGCCTCGCCGGCACGGCGGAGTTTGCGGGCTGGAGCCCGGAGATGAACGAGCGGCGCGCGCGCAACGTGCTGCGCACGGCGACCTCGGTCCTGCCCGACCTCGCAGGCCAGGCCGAGCGCAAGGGCGCGACGTTCTGGACGGGCCTGCGCCCCGTGTCGCCGGACGGCTCGCCCTTCGTCGGCGCGACGCGCGTGCCCGGCGTCTTCGTCAACGCGGGACACGGCCCGCTCGGCTGGACCTTCGCCTGCGGCAGCGGGAAGCTCGCCGCCGACCTCGTCGGCGGGTCCGCGCCGGAGATCGATCCGGCGCCCTACGCGCCGTCGCGTTTCAACTGAGGTGGTCGCATGAGCAACCCGAAGGTCCAGAACTGGGTCGTCCGCAAGCCCGTCGCGCTCGGGCGCGGCGGCGTGGTCGCCAGCCAGAACATGCATGCCGCGCGCGCGGGCGCCGAGGTGCTCAAGCGCGGTGGCTCCGCGATCGACGCCGCGATCGCCACCGCGTCCTGCCTCGCCGCGCTCGA
>VGDA01000630.1 GCA_016869915.1 Alphaproteobacteria bacterium | reverse complement strand
ACGAAGACCCCGTCCCATCCGGCGCCAGGCGGCTCGGCTCGATACTGGGCGATGCGCTTCTCGTACATCGCGTAGAGGGCGGACAGGGTCGGACGCGCGGCCGCGCAGCGCGCCAAGATCGCGACCGCTTCGTCCCAGGCCTGCCCGCGATAGGCCGCCAGCATCCTGTCGTGCAGGGACGCGAACTCGCGGAACGCCGGCGTGCGCGCCTCGTCCTCGCCGCCCAGGAGCGCATGGATCCTCTCCGGCTCGCTCTTTCCCTTCACGACGATGAGGTCGAGCTCGATCGCGGCGAGGCCCTCGGCCGCGGAGCGGGTCGAGGAACCGACGACGATGTCGACGCCATAGGCCCGCGACTGCCCCTCCAGCCTCGAGGCGAGGTTCACGGTGTCGCCGAGCGCCGAGTAGTCGAAGCGCTGGCGCGAGCCCATGTTGCCGACGACGCAGTCCCCGGTGTTGATCCCGATCGCGACGGCGAGGTCCTGGTGCTCCTCCCCGGCGGCCTTCGCCTCGCGCGCCAGTTCCGCGTTGAGGTCGACGAGGCTGGACTGGATGGCGAGCGCGGAGGCGCAGGCATCGGCGGCGTGCGCAGGGTTGTCGAGTGGCGCGTTCCAGAACGCCATGATGCAGTCGCCCATGTACTTGTCGATCGTCCCCCGGCGCTCGAGCACGACCTCGGTCATGGGCGTGAGCAGGCGGTTGATGAGCTGGGTGAGCCTCTGGGGATCCGCCTTGAAGCGCTCGGAGATCGTCGTGAAGCCGCGCACGTCGCAGAACATCAGCGTGAGGTTGCGGGTCTCGCCGCCGAGGCGCAGCAGGGATGGATCGCGCGCCAGTCGCTCGACGAGGTCCGGCGACAGGTACTGCGAGAATGCGCCACGCACCTGCTTGCGCTCGGCCTCGGTGCGCAGGTAGCCGATGAGCGAGCCGGACAGGTAGATCGCGAGGGATGCCGCGGCCGGAAAGACCGGGTCGAACAGCCAGAGGATCTCCCGGTAGCAGTACCAGGACGCCGCGATGATGCCGCCGACCGCCGCGAAGCCGACGAGGGCGGACGCGAGGGCGCCGGCCGTCGCGAGCAACGCGATCATCGTGCCGCCGAGTGCCAGCGTGGTCATCCATTCCACGCCGTCCGCCCAGTCCGGCCGCGACAGGAAATGCCCGAGCAGGATCTGCTCCAGGGCCTGCGCATGCGCCTCGACGCCCGGCATGAGCGGATCGATCGGGGATGGACGCAGGTCGCGAAGCCCTGCGGCCGAGGTGCCGACCAGGACTATGGCGCCATCGAACTCCCCTGCGTCCACGGCCCCCTCGAGCACCTTCCAGGCGGGGATGTAGAGGCCATCCCGGCGGCGTGCGTAATGCGCGACGATGCCGCCCTGCGCGTCGGTCGGCACGACGAACTGGCCGATCTTGACCTGGTTGATGCCCGAGCGCGCCCCGAAGGCCGTCTCGCCGCTCGCGCCGGACGACTTCACGATCGACGTCCGCGCGCCCTGCGCGACCCGCAGGGCCTCCGCGACCAGGCTGGGATGGAGCCGGCCATCCTCGGAGGCGAGGAGCAGCGGGACGGACCTGACGACGAGGTCGGTCCCGGGCGCGAAGTTCATGAAACCGTTTCCCGCCGCGGCCCGCTCGAGACCAGGCAAGGTCGTCACCGCACCGGCATAGCGTCCGCGCAGGAATTCCCTCGGGTCGTCTCCGGCGACGGCGAAGCCACCGCGCGCCAGGGGGCGCGCGGCCGTCCTGTCGGGCGTGAGGGCGAAGCCGGCCACGACGTTCCCTGCCGCGGCAATGGCATCCGCGAAGACGCGATCATGGTCGGGCAGCGCCTCGAGCATGCGTCTCAGCTCGGCGTCGTCCTCGGTCAGGCTCCAGATCCGGGCGGCGCTCGCGGGCGACGTGCGATCGGGCTCGGCGAAGACCACGTCGAACACGATGGCGGCGGCAC
>VGDA01000629.1 GCA_016869915.1 Alphaproteobacteria bacterium | reverse complement strand
CCCCAGTCGTGGACCATGGCGCGCTTCACGCTCGCCGACGTGGTCAGCGGCCCCGGGGTCAGCAGGAACGGGTCGCCGGTCTCGGATTGCGCCTTGGCCATGTCGTCCTCCAGTCGAAGCGGGAATTGGATTTTCGCCGCGCAGGCTACGCGGCTCAAATACATAATGCGGATCCTTCCCATAGACGGGGGCTATGAGAGATGAACCCGGTCCAGCTTCGCGCCTTCCACCTCGTCGCGCGCGAGGGCGGCTTCACCCGCGCCGCCGCCGTGGCCAAGGTCAGCCAGCCGACGCTCTCCAGCCATGTCGCCGCGCTGGAGGCCTCGTACGCGGTCCGCCTGTTCGAGCGGCGCGGGCGCGCGCTCGATCTGACCGCGCTCGGCCGCGACCTCCACGACGTGACGACGCGGCTCTTCGAGCTCGAGGACGAGGCGCGCGCCCTGCTTTCCGGCACCAAGGCGCTGCGCCGCGGGCACCTGCGCGTCTCCGCGGACAACGCGCACCACGCCATCCCGATCCTGGCCGAGCTGCGGCGCACGCATCCCGGCCTGACCTTCCGCCTGGCGATCGGCAACTCGGCCGCCGTCCTGCAGCAGGTCCTCGAGGGCGCGGCCGACGTCGCCGTCACGGCCAAGGTGGGGCCGGACCCTCGGCTGCACGCGGTGGAGTTGCGGCGCGACCGGTTGATCCTCTTCGCCGGCCGCCGCCATCCCTGGGCGCGTCGGCGGCGCGCGCGGCTGGCCGAGCTCTCCGGGCAGCCCGTGGTTCTGCGCGAGCGCGGCTCCTTCACGCGCGAGGTCTTCGAGCAGGCGATCGCGGGCGCCGGGATCAGGCTCGGCCCGATCATGGAGGCCGAGACGCGCGAGGGCGTTCGCGAGGCGGTGGCAGCGGGCTTCGGCATCGGCGTCGTGTTCGAGAGCGAGCATCGCGGGGAGAGGCGCTTCGGCGCGATCGCCTTCGCCGACGCGGCGCTCAGCGTCGGCGAATACGCGGTCTGCCTCTCGGCGCGGCGGAACATGGCGCTGGTCGGCGCGTTCATGGAAGCGGCCGCGCGCCCGGGACGGAAAACCGCAACGCGACGGTCATAATTCTGGCACCCGGCGCGCCGCCGCCGATATGATCGCGACGGAAACGCCATGCACGGAACCGAGATCCTCATCACGCTCGTCGGCAGCGTCGCGCTCCTGCTTTGGGGCGTGCGCATGGTCCGCACCGGCGTCACGCGCGCCTTCGGGGGCCATATCCGCAGGGTCATCGCGACGAGCACGCGCGATCGCCTGCGCGCCTTCGCGACCGGCTTCGCCATCACGGCCTTCGTGCAGTCGAGCACGGCGACCACGCTGATCGTCTCGTCCTTCGCCGGCCGCGCGCTGATCGCGCCAGCGGCCGCGCTCGCAGTCGTCCTGGGCGCCGACCTCGGCTCCACGATCGCGGCGCAGGTGCTGTCCTTCGACCTCGGCTGGCTCGCCTACGCGGCAATCGCCGGCGGCGTGTTCTGGTTCATGGGATCGCGCGACGAGCACAGCCGCCATGTCGCGCGCATCGCCCTCGGCCTAGGCCTGATGCTGCTGAGCCTCAAGCTGATCGCGACCGCCTCGGCGCCCCTGCGCGGCTCGACCGCGATGACGGCGCTGCTCGGCGGCCTCGCCGGGGAGCCGATCGTGGCCGCGCTCGTGGGCGCGCTCGTAACCTGGCTCGCGCACTCGACGCTGGCGATCGTGCTGCTGGTGTCTTCGCTCGCGGCCGCGCAGCTGATGCCGCCAGAGGTCGCCTGCGCGCTGGTCGCAGGCGCCAACGTGGGCGGCGCCTTCGCACCCCTGGCGAGCCAGGCAGCCGCGCCGCCGGCGGCGCGACGCGTGCCGCTCGGAAACCTGCTGATGCGCGCGGCCGTCGCCGTCGCGTGCATCCCGTTCCTCGGGCTGCTGGTCGGGTTCGTCGCGGCGCTCTCGCCGG
>VGDA01000628.1 GCA_016869915.1 Alphaproteobacteria bacterium | reverse complement strand
AGAGCCTTCCCTTTGCGCGATGGCCGAGGGCGTCGACGGCGCGGGCGCTCCCATCCCCGAGGCCGGGCGCGCGACGGCCACGCCGCTGCTCGACGGGTTGCGCACGCCGGCGGATCTACGCGGCCTGCCCGACCAGGACTTGCCCCGGCTCGCCGACGAGCTGCGCCGCGAGGTCCTCGGGGCCGTCTCGGAGACCGGCGGGCATCTCGGCTCCAGCCTTGGCGTGGTCGAGCTCACTCTGGCGCTGCACAAGGTATTCGACACGCCCCGCGACCGGCTGATCTTCGATGTCGGGCACCAGGCCTATCCGCACAAGATCCTGACCGGGCGGCGGGAGCGCATCCGCACGCTGCGCCAGGGGGGTGGCCTGTCAGGCTTCACGAGGCGCGCCGAGAGCGAGTTCGATCCATTCGGCGCCGCCCATTCCTCGACCTCGATCTCGGCGGGGCTTGGCATGGCGGTGGCACGCGACCTGCGCGGGGGCAGCCATCATGTCGTCTGCGTGATCGGCGACGGCGCGCTGTCGGCCGGGATGGCCTACGAGGCCATGAACAACGCGGGCATGCGGAACGAAAGGCTGGTCGTGGTCCTCAACGACAACGACATGTCGATCGCGCCGCCGGTCGGCTCGGTCTCCGCGTACCTGGCGCGCCTGTCCTCCTCATCCGCCTATTTCCGGCTGCGGGACGCGGCGCGGCAGCTCGCGCGAAGGCTGCCGCGCAGGTGGGAGCGCCGTGCTGCCCGGGCCGAGGAACTCACCCGCACCTACTGGACCGGCGGCACGCTCTTCGAGGAGCTTGGCTTCCACTATGTCGGGCCGATCGATGGACACGACTTCGCGCACCTGCTTCCCGTCCTGCGCAACGTGCGTGACGCCGACGCCGGCCCGATCCTCGTCCATGTCGTCACGAAGAAGGGCAAGGGCTATGCGCCTGCCGAGGCCGCGGCGGACCGTCTACACGGCGTGGGCCGCTTCGACGTCGCGACGGGCGCGCAGAAGGCCGCCCGGGCCAACGCGCCGAGCTATACGCGCGTGTTCGCGGAAAGCCTCGTCGACGAGGCGCGGCGCGACCCGGACATCGTCGCGATCACGGCGGCCATGCCGTCGGGAACCGGGCTCGACGTCTTCGGCCGCGAATTCCCGGCGCGGACCTTCGACGTCGGCATCGCCGAGCAGCATGCCGTGACCTTCGCGGCTGGCCTCGCGGCCGAGGGGCTGAAGCCCTTCGTGGCCATCTATTCGACCTTCCTCCAGCGCGGCTACGACCAGATCGTCCACGACGTCGCGATCCAGGGATTGCCCGTGCGCTTCGCGATCGATCGCGCGGGCCTCGTCGGCGCCGATGGGCCGACCCATGCGGGGGCCTTCGACATCGCCTATCTCGGATGCCTGCCCGGCATGACGATCATGGCGGCGGCGGACGAGGCCGAGCTGCGCCACATGGTCGCGACGCAGGTCGCGCTGGGGGACGGGCCATCGGCGCTCCGGTTCCCGCGCGGCGAGGGACGGGGCATCGACCTGCCGGCGCGCGGCGTCCCGCTGGAGATCGGCCGCGGCAGGCTCCTGCGGGAGGGTGGCCGCGTCGCGCTGCTCTCGCTGGGCACGCGGCTCGGGGAGTCCCTTGCCGCCGCGGATGCGCTGTCGGAGCGAGGGATCGGCACGACCGTCGCCGACGCGCGCTTCGCGAAGCCACTGGACGCGGCGCTGGTCCGCGCGCTCGCCCGCGGCCATGAGCTCCTCGTCACGGTCGAGGAAGGTTCGGCTGGCGGGTTCGGGAGCATGATCCTCTCCCTTCTCGCCGGCGAAGGCATGCTCGATGGCGGCTTCGCCAAGCTGCGGACGATGGCGCTGCCCGACCGGTTCATCGAGCAAGACACGCCGGAGCGCATGTACGCGGCGGCCGGGCTCGACGCGCGCGCCATCGAGGCGACCGTGCTCCGGGCCCTCGGGCTGGAGCGCGAG
>VGDA01000627.1 GCA_016869915.1 Alphaproteobacteria bacterium | reverse complement strand
CCACGGTGACCGCAGCGCGCAGGATCAGTCCACCGATGCTCCTCAGAAGTCTTCTGCCCCGGGACACGGGAGGCGCCGGCGGGGCGCGGTCTGGCTTCACGTCTGGGCCTTCTTCCCTCGGATCGGGGGACACACCCCGCGAAGCTAGTGGGCGCGCGCGCCGCAATCCAGTCGCCGCGGCGAGGGTCGCGGCATGCTGCCTCGCGATCATGGCGGCCGCGTGTTCCTCGGACGATGCCTCGAAGGGCGGGCCGGCGGCCGTCTTCGTCGGCGGCGCCGCGGTCGACGAGCCGCGCGCCGCATTGGCGGCGCGCGACGTCCTCGCGGCGCGCGGGACGGCCGTCGACGCCGTCACCGCTGCCTATTTCACGCTCTCCGCGACGCTTCCCTCGGTGGCGACGCTCGGTGGATCCGGCGCCTGCCTCGTCTTCGATGCGCGCCTGGGGCGCATCGAGGCGGTCGACTTCACGCCGCCCGATGCCAGCGCGCCCGCGCCCATGAACGCCCGCGGCTTCTTCGTGATGCAGGGGCGATACGGGCGTGCACGCTGGGAACAACTGGTCGGGCCCGCGGAGGCGCTGGCGCGCTTCGGACATCCCGTGTCCCGTGCCCTGGCCCGCGACCTCGCGGACAACATGGCCGTGGTCGCCGCGAGCCGGGAGTTGTCGGGCCTCCTGGCGCCAGGCGGGCGGCCGCTGCGCGAGGGCGACAGGCTGGTGCAGCCGGAACTCGCGGAGACGCTTGCCCTTATCCGCAGCCGCGGCGCCAAGGAGTTCCACGAGGGCGAGGCCGCAGGCCGCTTCGTCGACGCGGCGCGTGGCGCCGGCGCGCGCTTCACGCGCGAGGCATTCGCCCTCGCCGCGCCAAGCTTCAAGGCGCCGCTGACCGCCACGCTGCGCGAGGCGCGGGTGGCCTTCCTGCCGCCACCGTCGATGGCGGGCATCTACCAGGCCCAGGTCTGGCAGATGCTGGCGCCGCGCTGGCCCGATGCTTCGCCCGCCGAGCAGGCGAACCTCCTGGTCGAGGCGCAGAAGCGCGCGCTCGTGGACGCGCGCCGGTGGGGCGCCCTCGACCTCTCGGACTTCGCGCTGGTGACGGACGCGGTCTCGCCGCGGCGCGCCCAGTCCATGATGGCGGACTACCGGGCTGGCCAGCCCTCCGCCATCGTGCCTCCGGACGCCCTGCCGGAGAGCCCGGCGACCGCGACGCTCGTCGCGGTCGACGTCGATGGCGGCGCCGCGGCCTGTGCCGTGTCCGCCGGCAGCGTGTTCGGGTCGGGCCGGATGGCGGGCGGCATCGTCCTCGCCGCGTCCTCGGCAGGCGCGGCCAGCCCCGGAACCACCTCGCTGTCCGCGATGATGGCAATCCGCGCGGCGGCTGGGCGGGGCGCGTTCTCTGCACGCGCAGACTCGGAGCAATTCGTGTTCGCCGGCGCCTCCGGCGGCGGGCGCGGCGCGGCGGCATCGCTCGTCGCGACCGGCCTCTCGGCGATCGCTCGCCGCGAGGCACTCGGCGAACTCGTCGATCGCCCGCGCCTGGTCGTCCCCGGCGGCAGCCCGGAGGTGCTGGGCGAGGCGGGCGCCGTGGCGCGCGGCCAGCCGGTGGCGGAGGCCGCGTCGCTCGGCCGGATCAACGCGATCGCCTGCCCGGCCGGCATCATCGTGGACCCGACCGCCTGCCGCGTGCGGCACGACCAGCGCGGCAACGGCCTCGCGGTCGGCGGCGTGCGCTGAACGCGAAGGGGCCCCCGACTTGGCCCTCAAGGCCGCACGCCGGAGCGCGATCGCGCCCTTCACCGTCATGGACGTGCTGCGCGCCGCGACGGCGCGCGACCGTGCCGCGCGCGATCCGGGCGAGCGGGCCGTGCACCTCGAGATCGGCCAGCCTGGCGAGGGCGCGCCCGCCGCGGTGCTCGACGCGGCGGCGCGCGCGCTGCGCGAGGACAGGCTTGGCTACACGGAGACGCT
>VGDA01000626.1 GCA_016869915.1 Alphaproteobacteria bacterium | reverse complement strand
GCGCGCTTCGCGCAGGCGGCGCGCGAAGGACAGCCCGTCCTCGCCCGGCAGCATCACGTCGAGCACGACCAGGTCGAAGTCGCCGCCCTCGAGCGCGCGGCCAGCCTCCGCCGCGTCCGCGACGGCAAAGGCGCGCATGCGGTTCTCCGCCAGGAAGCGCGAGACCAGCCTGCGGATCTCGCGGTCGTCGTCGACGATGAGGACGCTGGGCACGCGTGTCATGCGCCGCAGTCTAGTCGGCGCGGAACCGCGCTCCACCGGTCGAGTTGTAACGGTCGGTTACACCGCGAAACCCGGCCGACATGCACCGCGGCGGGCGAGGCGCTACATCTGGCGCGTCGCAACCACCCCATGGAGCGTCGCCATGAAGAGAACCCTCCTCGCAATCGCCATCGCCGCCGCGCTGCCGGCCGGCGCCCTCGCCCAGGACCAGGCGCCGCAGCCGCGCCAGCACGACCGCCGCGCGGCGATGCACGAGCGCATGTGCGCCGACCTCGACGCGCATCTCGCCGCCCGCCTCGCCTGGGTCGAGGCCAAGGTCGGGCCCGCCCAGGCGCAGCGCGCCGCCTGGGACGAGTTCGCGCGCGCCAGCCGCGACGCGGCCGCGCCGATGCGCGAGCTCTGCGCGGCGGGCATGCAGCCGGCGCCGCGCGACGACGTCGCGGCGCGCCTCGCCGAGCGCGAGCGGCGCGTGTCGGCCATGCTCGAGTCCACGCGCCGCATGCGCGCGGCGGTCGAGAAGCTGTTGCCCGCGCTCGACGAGCCGCAGCGCAAGGCCTTCGCGGAGAACTACGAGGGCCAGCGCGCGCGGCCGCTGCATGGCGGGCATGGCGGGCACTACCAGCACGGGCCGCACCACGGCCACCACCACGGCCCGCGCGGCCAGGGCGGCTGACGCCACGAGGACGCGCGCCCGCGGCCATCGACGGCGGCGGGCGCGCGCCCCTACCCTGCCCCCGCCGCGAGGGATCGGAGGGGGCCGTGATGGACCGGGCGCGCTGGACGGAGGACGGGATCGGGATCCTCGACGCGCACCAGCATTTCTGGGATCCCGTCGCCAATCCCATCCCCTGGCTGCGCGAGCAGCCGCCGATCGCCTTCCGCTACGGCGACTACGCGGCGCTGCGCCGCCCCTACATGCCGCCCGACTACCTCGCCGACGCCGCGGGCCTTCCGGTCGTCGGCACCGTCTACATCGAGACCGAATGGGACCCGCGCGACCCGCTGGGCGAGACGCGCTGGGTGGAGGGCGTCGCCGCGACGCACGGGCTTCCCTGCGCCGTGGTCGCGCAGGCCTGGCTCGACCGCGAGGACGCTGCGGAGGTCCTGAGCGCCCAGGCGCGCGCGCCGCTGGTCCGCGGCATCCGGCACAAGCCGCGCTCCGCTTCGCGGCGCGAGGACGCGCGCCGCGGCGCGCCGGGCTCCATGGACGATCCGCGCTGGCGCGACGGCTACGCGCTGCTCGCCGGCCTCGGCCTGCATTTCGAGCTGCAGGTGCCCTGGTGGCACCTCGACGCGGCGGTCGAGCTCGCGCGCGACTTCCCCGGCACCGCGATCGTCCTCAACCATGCCGGCCTGCCCGCCGATCGCGACGAGGAGGGGCTCGCGTCCTGGCGGCGCGCGATGGAGCGGCTCGCAGCCGAGCCGAACGTGGTCGCGAAGATCTCCGGCATCGGCGTGCCCGGCCTGCCGTGGTCGCGCGCCGGCAACGCGCGCATCGTGCGCGACGCGATTGCCATCTTCGGCGCGGCGCGCTGCATGTTCGCCAGCAACTTCCCGGTCGACGGGCTGGTCGGCGGCTTCGGCGAGATCTTCGCCGGCTTCGAGGCGGCGACGCGCGGCATGGACCCCGCCGCGCGGCGCGCGCTCTTCCGCGACAACGCGCTCAGGGTCTACCGCATCGACCCCGCCGCGCTCCGCGCGCCAGCCTGACGCGCGGTCCGGCGGGGGACGCTGACCTGGTGGTCGG